>JBEBGT010000112.1:0-8624 GCA_040081365.1 Candidatus Eiseniibacteriota bacterium
CCCCCGGGCTCGTGCAGACCGAAGGCACGGACCCGACGCCCGTCACCGTGCCCGCAGGCCCGGTGAACGCGGGCAACGACGGCTATCGCCCGCCTGTGGTGAGCGGCGGCGGTGGCGTCACCGGTCTCATCTTCCTCGACTACGACGGGAACGGCACCCAGGATCCCGGCGAACCGGGCATTCCCGGCGTGAGCGTGATGGGGATCGCATGCACGGGCACGAAGTCGCGGGGCAGGACGCCTTGGAGCGTGTGCGCGAGCGAGTCCCACACGAACACGAACGGACCGGCCAGCAGCGTGTCGCCGCGCAACCGCGCCCGGCCGAGCGGCTCGTCGCGCGCCTGCAGCGCCGGGAGGGTGAACGCGACGCGCACGCGCCCGCTGTCGGCAGCGGTGAACGACAACGCCAGCGACGAACGCGAACCGTTCCATTCGGCCTGACCACGCCAGTGCCCGACCAGGGCCGCCAGACGCGGGTCGCGATCGGCCGCGGCGTGCGCCACCACCGCGGTGGCGGCGAGCAACAGCATGGCCAGTGGCAGGATCCGGGAGCGCGAACGGGGCATGCTCCCAGCTTCGCACGGGGCCCGCTCGCCGCCCAGCCGGGCGCTCCCGGCGCCGTGTTCCAGCGCCCGCACGCGGCGAGATGCCGGCACCGGCGCGGAACTCACTCGCTCAGCACGCGCTCGATGCGCCGGTCCGGCACCAACCACAGCACCGCCACGGCCACGTACAGCGCGCACGCGGCCTGCGGGACGACGAACGCCAGGCCGATCCCGGCCGCGTACAGTGCCAGCGAGACGAGGCCCTTGCGGTCGGCGCCCACGGCACGCGCCAGCACGGACTCGGCGCCGTGCCGCGCGATGAGCAACCGCGACAGGACGAAGTACGCGCACCCCGCGGCCAGCAGCACGAAGCCGTAGGCCGCGACCGGGCCGGGCATGAACGGATGCTCGCCGAGCCATGCCGTGGTGAACGGCACGAGCGACAGCCAGAACAGCAGGTGCATGTTCGCCCATAGGATGCGGCCGTCGACGTGACGGGCAGCCTGGAGCAGGTGATGGTGGTTGTTCCAGTAGATTCCGAGAAACACGAAGCTCAGCAGGTAGCTCGACAGCACGGGCAGCATGGGGGCCAGGCCCGTGAGCGAGTCGCTGTGCGGGACTTTCAGTTCGAGCACCATGATCGTGATGAGGATGGCGATGACGCCATCACTGAAGGCTTCGAGACGGCCCTTGTGCATCGGCGGCGCTCTCCGGAGTGGGGGTTACAACCGTTCGAGCTCGCTGCGCGTGCGTGCCTCGCGCACCGCGCCCGTGTTCACCGTACTGGCCGGCTCGAACAGCAGGACGTGCACTTCGTGTTCGGCCACGGGCCGGTGCTCGGTGCCGCGCGGCACGATGAGGAACTGCCCCGCCGCCAGCTCCACCACGCGATCGCGGAACTCCATGCGGAACGCGCCCGCGAGCACCAGGAACAGTTCGTCCTCGTGCTCGTGCGAGTGCCACACGAACTCGCCCTGGAACTTGACCAGTCGCACCTGTTGGCCGTTGAGCTCGCCCACCACCCGCGGATTCCAATGGTCCGTGAAGCGCGCGAGACTCTCGGCCAGATCGACCTTTTGCACACGACCTCCCCTGCCCCGGCCCGTCGCGGGTGGCGCGGCGGTGATCGGTGGCGAGCGCACAGCCTAATCGTGGCGAGGGGAATCGCGCCAAGCCCGGCCCCCGCCCCGGAACCCGGGAGCGCGTGCGCGGCATCCGATGACGTACCTTGCCCGGGTGGCCGCCCCTGCCCCGCGCGGGGCCACGCCCGTGCGTCTCGTTCCCGATCCCATCAGGAGTCCTCATGGCCGCTCTGCGGTTACTCGGCATCTCCGGCAGCCTGCGTCGCGACTCGTTCAACACCGCGCTGCTGCGCACCGCCGTCACCCTGTTGCCCGACGACGTGACCCTCGAGCTGCGCACGCTGCATGGCATCCCGCTGTACGACGGCGATGTGGAAGCGCAGGGCATTCCCGCCGAAGTCCGCGCGCTGCGCGAGGCGATCCACGCCGCGGACGGGCTGGTGCTGTCGAGCCCCGAGTACAACAACAGCCTGCCGGGTGTGTTCAAGAACACGATCGACTGGCTGTCGCGTGGCGCGGGCCAACCCTTCGCCGGCAAGCCCGTCGTGCTGATGAGCGCCTCACCCGGCGGCTTCGGCGGCGCGCGCGCGCAGCTGGCGTGGCTACCGGTGTTCGCCGCACTCGGGGCGCACAGCATGCACAGCCCGCAGTTCTACCTGTCGGCCGCGCATCAGGCCTTCGCCCCTGACGGCGCGCTCGCCGAGGAGCGCACGCGCGAACAGTTGCGCAAACTGCTCGCGACGTTCGCGCGGTGGTGCCGGGGGCCGGCCGCGCAGGCCTGATCCACGCGAAGCCGAAGCGTGCCCAGCGCGTCGGGGGTGGGCGCCGGGCACGCGACCGCCCGGAGGCGGTCGGGCTGCGTCGTTCGGGGTGGGTGGCGGGTTGGAGCCACCACACCCACGTTCGGAAGGACTCACACCTCGAGCGGCCCGTCTCTCCCTGGCCATCCCCACTTCTCAGGCCAGGCGTTGCCGTTCGTACAGCGCGAGTGTTTCGATCCACTTCCGGGTGAGCCGCCCTCCTGCGTTGCAGAGCGGACACCTCCGACGACAGCGGTACTACGATAGCATGCCTAGAGTCCACATGCATAGGTCCACTTTGTGATCACGCGTCAAACCACGCAACTCTCGGGTGGTGCTGCGAAGATCGTTGCCGACGGCCCCCCGGACCGTAAGTCGTTGCCACAAATGGGCTGGCCGGCCATTCGGACACCTCGCCCCATCGCCCCACGAACTTTGCAGCACCACCTTCGGGATTGACTCCCAAGGGGTTAGCCGCGAGTTTCCCCCTCCATGCGCTTCCCGGACCTGCTCGCGACCCGACGCGGCCGTATGGCCGCGTTCTTCCTCCTCTACCTCACCGAGGGCATCCCGCTCGGGTTCACGGCCACGGCCGTGGCCACCCAGATGCGCCGCCAGGGCGTCGGGCCGGCCGAGATCGGGGCGTTCGTCGGCTCGCTCTACCTGCCGTGGGCGTTCAAGTGGGCGGCGGGTCCCATCGTCGACACGTTCACGGTGCAGCGGCTGGGCCGGCGGCGGTTCTGGATCCTGCTCACCCAGCTCGGCATGATGGCCACGCTGCTCGTGGCCATGCCGGTCGACTTCGCGCACCAACTGCCGCTGTTCACGGCGCTCATCCTGCTGCACAACAGTTTCGGCGCCACGCAGGATGTGGCCATCGACGCGCTGGCGGTGAACGTGCTGCCCGAATCCGAGCGCGGCATGGCGAACGGGTTCATGTTCAGCGGCGCGTACCTGGGCCAGGCCGTGGGCGGCTCGGGCGTGTTGTTCCTCACCCCGGTGATCGGCTTCTCGAACACGTTCATGGTGGTGTGCGCGTGGATCGCCTGCGTGACCCTGTTCGTGGTACTGCCGCTGCGCGAGCCGGCACCTCCGCCGCGGGCGGTCCTCGCGGGCTCTCCGGTGGGGCGCGCACTGCGCGAGGTCGGCACGTTCGTGGCCGATGCGGCGCGCGCCTTCGTCGGCACGCGCGCGGCGTTCGTCGGCGTGCTGTTCGCGTTGTTGCCGGGCGGCGCGTACGCGCTGGGGCTGGCGCTGCAATCCAACCTGGCGGTCGAACTGGGCATGAACGACACGCAGGTCGGCGCGCTCAACCTGTGGTCGTCGGTCATCTCGGCGGTGTTCTGCATCGCGGGCGGCTGGCTCTCGGATCGCTTCGGCCGGCGCGGCACGCTGGCGTGGACCATGGCGGCCACGGCGATCCCCACGGCGATGCTGGCGTGGAGCATGCAGCAACACGGCTGGCTGCACGCGATCCCGCCGGATGCACCCGACCGCCCCGCGGTGCCGGCCGCGCTGCTGCAGATGTTCTGGATCGCCGTGCTCGTCTACAACGTGTTCCAGGGGCTCTACTACGGCATCCGGAGCGCGCTATTCATGGATGTCACCATCCCGCGCGTCGCGGCCACACAGTTCACGGGTTACATGGCGTTCATGAACGTGGCCATCTCGTACTCCGCCACCTGGCAGGGTTGGGCGATCGAGCACTGGGGTTATCCGCTCACGCTCACCGCCGACGCCGCCTTCGGCATGGTGTGTCTGGCGTGCCTGCCGTTCATGAAGCCTGCCGCGAAGCCGGCAGCCGGCACCGCGGTCACCGAGCCCCCCGCGTGCTGAGCACGCGGCCGGCCCGCGTGCTCAGCGCGTGATGACGACGCGCTGTGCCGTGCGCTCGGCCCCGAGCCGCGCGACCAGCAGGTAGACGCCCGACGGCTGCCGTGTGGCGCGCTCGCTCAAGGACATCGTGTGGGTGCCGGCCGAGAGCCCGCCACGGAACTCGTCACTCACGCGCCGGCCACGCACGTCGAGCAGCACGACCTCGGCATGGCCACCCTCCGGCGTGGTCAGCTCGTAGGTCGCGCCGGAGCGCAGCGGCTGCGGGCGCGGCGGCGACAACGCCAGCGAGCGCGACGCCGGCTGGAGCGGGATGCCGGACACCGGCGGCCAAGCCTCGATCGCGAGGTCGTCCACGTACACCGGCAGCGATCCCGAGAAGTTGTAGATGTCGAGCGCGAAGCTGCCGGCGAAACCTTGCAACTCCGCGCGGGTGTCCGTGGCCTCGATGGTCCAGGCCAGCGGTTCGCTGGCGGCCTCGGCCCAGACCTTGGCCTGGAGGAGCGTGGTGGCCGCATCCTGCTGCGTCACGCGGTAGCGCAATCGGTAGCGCACATGGTCCTGGAGCGGCGAGACGAGCGGATCGTAGCGCGCCGCGAACTGCGTCTCGATGCCGGCGATCTCCCGCCACAGCCCCAGGTCCTCGGGCCAGCCCCACGCACCTTTCAGGAACAGGGCGTAGCCCTGTCCGAACGGCACGTACTCCCGCAACGTGCCGCCGTTCTGGCGCACATAGAACCCGATGCCCTGGTGCGCGACGTCCTCGAACTCGACCGTCAGCGTCGCTTCGACGTCCGTGGCGGCGAACCCGGGCAGGATCATGCGGGCGACCCACGTGGGATCCCCTGCCCAACGCGCGCGACCGGACTGGATGTCGAGCAGGGTGACGTGGGCGGAGCCGGCGAACCACGGCGCGGGCCAGGCGCTGCCGTCCGGGTACGGGAACGACTCCTGGTAGGGCAACGTCGCGGCCCGCACACCTGGCGTGCTGACCGCGAGCGCCGTCAACAGGATCGCGATCTGCACGAGACTACCGGGCTGTGCTCGCATGGGACCGCTCCTCCAGTGGGACTTCTCGCGTTCGCGGGGCGCCCGGTGGCCCGGTGGCCCGGGTGCCCAGCAGACGCGGCAACGCTCGTGCCACCGCAGCTCAGTCGTCGAGCCGCGCCAGCATGCGCTCCAGTTCGCGCTCCCAGCCACTGTCGCGCAACCGGAACCGGCGGCAGGCGCGGCGCAGGTGGTTGAAACGCTCGTACACCGGGACGCGCGACCACAACGTCTCGTCCGCTCCGTAGCCGTCCCGGAACGCGGCGATGCCCGCCTCGGCCAGCGCCCGCTCGTAGTGGGTCTTCAAGTAGGTCGTGAAGTAACCCACGTCGAACGCGGGGTCCCCCGACGCGGCATCGTCCCAGTCGATGACGGTGATGTGCGCACCGTCGTCGAACAACTGGCGCAGGTGGAAATCACGATGCAGGAACGCCATGGGGAGCGGCCCCCACGCCGCTTCGTCGTGCGCCAGGCGCTCGAGCGCGCGCAGGATGCCGGCCGCGTGCGTGGGCAGCGCGGCGGCCAGGGCTTCGGGCGAGGGATGCGCGAGCTCGGCCAAGTGGTCGGCCATGCGCTTGGGCGCACCCCACGACAGCGGCACGCGATGCAGTTCGGCGAGCGCGCGCCCGGTGCGCACGAGCGTGTCGCGGCCGGCCACCAGATCGAGCGTGCGGCACGGCGCGCCAGCCGCGGCTTCGGTGAGCAGCGCGCCCTCGGCCTCGAGCCAGGCCAGCGGTGCGGGGACCCGCAGCACGCCCAGCGTGCGCGCGTGCAGTGCACGCAGCACGGCCACACTCTCGGACCCGCCGCCGTCGCTGCGGAACTTGCCGATCACGCGCCGTCCGGCCTGCGTGTACTCGTACACGGCGCGGCCGTCCGCGGACTCCTCGAGCAGGCTCGCCGCCCACTCGCCCGGCACGAGTACAGCCAGTGCCTGCCGCGCGGATTCCGAGCGCTCGGCTAGCGGCGCGCGCATGCGCGCACCTCTTCGGCGGCGCGGCGATTGCCGGGCTCGAACACGTCGTGGGCGTAGTGTTCACCCATGGCGGCCAACACGGCGGGATCGAGGCAGGCGGCCGCCACGGCGGCGGCGGCGCCGGCGGGATCGGTGGGGTCCACCACCATGGCCAGCCCGCGCGTCGCGAGATCGTCGACACGCTGACGCTGGTCGTCGTGCGTGCGGTGCCCGGGCAGGAAGAAGGCCGGGCGCTTCTCCAGCCGGATCTCGCTCACGCTGTTGTACCCACCCGCGCTCAGTACGGCGTCCGCGCTGGCGATGAGGCTCGCCATCTCGGGTTCGCTCCCCAGCACGACCATGGCGGCGTCGACCGGAGCGGCACTCACGGACGAGTTGGGGCCCAGCACCAGCACGTGCCGGAACGCCGGCAGCGCCGATGCCAGCTGCCGGTGGATGCGCTGCGCGATGTCCACGAAGCGCGCGCTGTCGTCGTCGAAGCCGCCCCCACCGGGCGTGGAGACCAGGCAGAACGCCCCCGGCGCGATGCCGAGCCGTGCGCGCAGCGCGGCGATCGTGGGGGCTTCCGCCCGGCGCGCGATGGGGCCCACGAACGTCGTGCGGCCCTCGAGCGGGGCGGGCAGCGGGTAGCCGAACTCCGCGCGCGTGTGCGGCACCACGATGGCGTCCATGCCCGCGAGCGACGGGTGCGCGAACACCTGCGCCTGCCGTTCGGGGGCGCAACGCCGCATCACGAACACGTGGCGTGCGCCCGCGTGCGTGAGCCGCGCGGGCGGCATGGTGTCGTCCACGATCACGTCGGGCGCGAACGCGGCCAGCTCCGGCGGCAGCACCGTCATCGCATCCGGGGCCTCGGGGTCCGCCACCACGTGGTGGCGGATGCGCGCGTCGGGAATGGCGAACGGCGGCGCGGAGCGCGTGAAGAACCGGATCTCGGTGGCCGGCTCGAGCGCGAGCAGTTCACGCGCGATATTGAGCCCGCGCATCCAGTGCCCGAGCCCGCGGCGGTTGTAGACGCGGAACAGCACGCGCAGCGGCGCGGCCCCCCACAGCGCGCGCAGCCGGCGCGTGTTGGCCGCGCTCGAGAAGCGCTGCTCGATGAGCGCGCGCGCCCGCTCCGCGAGCGACACGCGCAAAGCGGCGTCGCCGAGCAGGCGTTCGCACGCCTGCGCGAGCGCGGTCACGTCGTGCTGCGGCACGCCCAGGCCGGTCTCGCGGTCGGTGAGCGCCTCGGGGATGCCGGTGACATCGGTGCCCACGCACGGCGTGCCGAGCGCCATGGCCTCCAGCAGCACGGTGGGCAGCCCGTCACGGTCGCCGTTGCTCGCGATCACGCACGGCAGCGCGAGCACCGCGGCGCGCGCGATGAGCGCCTTCACCTGCTCAGGCGAGCGCGCACCCAGCAGGTGCACGCGCTCGCGGAGCCCGAGCCGCGCGATCTGCGCCGCGAGCGCGTCGTGCTCCTCGCCGTCGCCCGCGATCTCGCACCGGAACGCCACACCGCGCGCGGCCAACTGCGCGCAGGCCTCCACGAGCACCGGGAAGCCCTTCTTCTCGATGAGCCGGCCCACGGCCACGATGAGCGGCTCGCGCGCCTGCGGCGACTGATACGGGAACTGCTCGAGCGGCAGGCCGTTGTACACCAACGACGCGCGCCGGCCGTAGTTCGTCTCGAGGAACTCGATGTTGAAACGGCTCACCGTGACGACCTGCGCCGCGTCGCGGATCCGCTCCGCGAGCTTCGCCGGATCGACGCTCTGCTCGAAGATGTCGCGCGCGTGCGCAGTGAACGAGTACGGCACGCCCAGCACAGCCGCGGCCGCGCGTGCCACATGCGTGGCGATCTTGGCGAAGTGCGCGTGCAGGTGCGTGATACCGCGATCGCGCGCGGCCGCAGCCAGCTGCGCGGGCAACTCGGCGTCGGGCCCCGGCAGGTACACGACCTCGGCGCCGAGCGGAGGCTCCACCACACCGCGGTCCTCTGGCTTCGGCAAGCGCAGCGAGAAGATCGTGAGCGGCAGGCCCGCCGCCTCGTGCGCACGCAGCTCGCTCACGATGAACGTCTGCGAGAGCCGCGGATACACCTTGAGCACGTAGCCGATGCGAGTCACTCGGGAAGTCCTTCCGTGGAGCCACCCTGGGCCGGGGCGATCCAGACCCGCCCGGACTCGATGCGCACATCGGCGAAGCCGCCGTTCGGAAACGGCATGGCGCGATCGAAGCCGCGGTAGCGCGCCATCCGGCGCGCACTCGCGACGGGCTCGCCCGCGAGCCACGACCACAGCAGCGCGTTCAGGAACTTCTTGTGCGAGAACACCACCACCGGCGTGCGCGGCCCGCGC
>JBEBGT010000113.1:0-8600 GCA_040081365.1 Candidatus Eiseniibacteriota bacterium
GCCGCAGCCGCGGTCACGGGCCGCAGCATGCGGGAGAGGTCGCGCACGTGGAGCGGCCGGGCGCGAGTGGAGGCGCGGGTCGGGGCCCTCGCGGCCAGGGGCGCGAGCGCCGGTCCCGCGGGGCCCAGATGACCCGTGGCCGCGAGCGACGCCCCGAGCAGGCCCGGTGCGGGCACGCCCAACGCGGGCATGCGCAACGCGGGCAGGCGCAACGCCACGGCCGGCAGCGTGGCGAGCGCCAGCACCAACCGCAGGCAGGCGAGCCACCACAGCGCGCAGCGCGTGGCCGCGCTCAGGCGCGGCGCGAGGCGCGTGACCAGGAGCACGGCCAGCACCAGCAGGCCGCCCTCGAGCACGGCGCGCAGCAATGCCGAGCCCAGCGCCAGCATCAGCGCGGCGGTCATTCGTCCTCCGCCGGTGCGGCCTTGAGCGCGCGCACCGCCGCCTTGAGCGCACGCAACTCGGCTTCGCTCACCTCACCGCGCTCGGTGAGGTAGGCGGCGATCGGCGAGACCGAGCCCTGCAGCGCGCGATCCACGAACTGTCCGAGCGCGCGGCTGAGCACGTGCTGCTCGCTGAGCGCGGATTCGTAAACATACACGCCATCGACGCGGCGGCGGCTCAGGTGGCCCTTCCGCCGCAGGCGTTCCATCACGGTGAGCACGGTCGAGCGCGCCAGTCCGAGTTCGGCGGCGAAGGCTTCGACCACGCGCGACACGGCGATCGGCCCGTGCTCCGCGACGTGGCGCAGCACCGCCAGTTCCTGGGCACCGGTGGGCAATGGACGGGGCATGGGGCTCTCCACGGGGTCGGGGTGTCTACAACTGTCGTCACTCGCGACTTTATCGGCCGTCTACATTTGTAGTCAAGCGCCGATCGCGCCCGGATGCCCAACGCGGCCAGTCGTCCACACGAGCGCCGGGCCCGCCCGCACGACCGCGGCTGCCGCCACGGCGCCGGGGATGGGCGGGCCCACCCAGCACGCGGGGGAATCCCCCCGGACACCGCGCGGGGTGACCGCGGCGCGGCACTGCAGCGCGCACGCGCGAATCGTGCGCCTCGCAAGTGCACGTGCGAGCGCGTTCTGGCGCGCGGGCGGCGCGGTGGAGGACTTCGGCGAATCGCAATGCGGTTGACGCGGGCGCCATGGTCCGGCGCTTGCGATGAACCATGGCAGACCCTGGGAGGATCACCTCATGCGACCGTCGAAGCGTCCGTCGAACCGGAACCTGCTCCACGGCCTCACCCTCATGCTCGCGGTGTCCATGCTCACCGGATGCTCGCGGCAAGCCGCCATGGCGCCCGACACGTCGGATGCGCCGTCGCGGACTGCGCCCGCCGCGCCGCCGGCGCCGCCGAGCCTGCTGACGACCGTGAACACCGACACGCTGCCGGGCCCCGCGCCCCGGCTGCTCGATTGGCGTGTGGTGACCTCGGTGCTCGTGCTGCAGGGCAGCGACCAGACGGTGGCGGGTGGGCGTTATCAGCTCGACTTCCGCAAGTCGTCGCTCGAGAAGTCCGAGCAGGTGACGATCAAGACCTACGACGCCAACGTGCTCGACGTGCAGTTCGGCCCGCACGGCACGCAGTTCAAGACGCCGGTGCGTCTTAGCATCAGCTTCGCGGGTACGGCGGCGGATCCGGGCTCGGCTATCGCCGATGGGCGTGAGCCGGTGCTGTGGTACCTGGACGAGACCAAGAACGAATGGGTCGAGATCCCCGGCACCGTGGACTGGGCCACCAAACACTACGTGGTCCACCTCGAGCACTTCTCGCGCTACGTGCTCGGCGGCAAGGCGGGCTGGAAGCGTCCGCCGCAGCGCGAGACGGCCGAATAGCCGGCCGTTCCTGCCGTCCCTCCCCGGGAAACGAGAACCGCCCGGCAGCCGAATGGCTGCCGGGCGGTCTCGCTCTTCATGCGGACACTCGTGGCGCGTCGTCAGGCCGCGCGGGAGTGCGCGCTCGTGGCGGCGTCCGGTTCCCAGCCCCCGCTCGCGTCCTGGTGCCGGCTCACGAACAGCGCGCATTCGTTCTCGAGCTGCTGGCTGGCCTGGCGGATGTCGGAGCCGATCATGGGCGCGTCGGCGGCCAGCGACTGCAACCGCTGTGACACGCCGTTCAGCTTTCGCATCTCCTGCATGACCCGGTCGATCTGCTTGTCGACCTGCGCGAAGATCACGCGGAACGCATCCGTCTGCAGCCGGCTCGACTCCACGAGCCCGCTCACTCGTGCCACCTTGAGCCCCATGATGATGCGGTCCAGGTCCTCGGAGTGCGTGCTGATGCCCTGCACCTCGCGGGCGAGCTCATGCAGCTCGCGCACGGCGCGCATGCCGGTGGCATCGAACGCGGCGCGCAGGTTGCCCAACATGCGCCAGCGCACCTGCAGCTGCTCGGCGCTCAGGCCCGTGCCGTCGGGCCGCAGTTCGACGGCCACCTCATGCTCGTAGATCACGGCCATCTCGTGCTGCAGCCGCAGCCAGCCGAGGTCGAACACGACCCGTGCGAGCCGGTCCGAGATGGTGTGGATCCGCGTCGCGATGCCCTTCACCAGGCTTCCGATCTGCACGGACGACTGGTTCAGGTAACTCGCGATCACCGCCACGCCGTGGCCTTCGTGCCCCAGCTTGCTGGCGCGGAACGCCACATTGAACGCCACGGTGCCGATGTCGGCGGCCTGCTCGAGGATCTGCTGCGAACCCGCGCGCAGGTCGCGGTCCAGCTGCGCCAGTTCGTCCAGGCGGGCCAGGTGCCGGTGCAGGATCGCGTAGGTCTCGCGACCCGACGCGCAGGCGCGGTACAGGCTGCTCGCCAGCGCGTCGCCACCCGGGGCGGGCAGTTCGGGGAACAGCTCCAACCCCTGGCTGGCGATCTCACGGTCGCGGCTCACCAGTTCCTCGCGCAACAACGCGGTGCGCATGAACGCGCCGTAGTCCGCGAAGCCCTTGGACTGCAGCGCCGCGAGCAGGTACTGCGTGGCCGCGGCCATGGCCGCATCGCCGGACTCGCCCCGCTCCTCGGCGGCGATCTCGATGGCGCGCATCTCGCGATACACCGAGTCGACCAGCGCCAGCAGCGGGCTCGATGGCTTGAACCGCACGGACACGTAGCCGCCGGGCATGGGCGCGACCAACGCCAGCACCCAGTAGTAGGCACCGTCCTTCGCCATGTTCTTCACATAGGCGCAGATCGGCTCGCCGGTGCCGAGCGTGTTCCAGAGCAGCCGGAACACCGCGCGCGGGATGTCGGGGTGACGGATGATGTTGTGCGGCTGGCCGATGAGTTCGGCCTCGCTGTACCCACTGATGCGTGAGAACACACGATTGCCGGCCAGGATGATGCCCTTCTCGTCGGTGCACGAGAAGAACGCCTCGCTGACCTTGAAGTCACGAGGGACGTCACGGGGTGGTACGTGGGGTTTGCGCATGGTCAAGTCCACTCATCGGTCGCAAGCCGATACTCTTGAGCCGAGTCCCGGCGCGATACTGCCGGGGATACCAATGGCTACCCCGGAGCGGATGGCCGGCCGGCAAGCCCGTGGACGGGTGACGGGGCCACTCCGGAGCGCGGCGTTCACACGTCTGCGCCGCTGCGAGCGGCGGCGCGAACGTCAGGACTGCGCGGGCCGCCGCACCACGCGCGCCATGAGTTGCTCGAGCGCGAGGTCGGGGGAATCGCACAGGCCGGTGTGCACCGGGGACACCTGCACCACGGTACTGCGCGGTGCGACCAGCCAATGGAACCGCTCGCGGATGCTCATGCGGCCGATCGGTCCGCCACCCTCACCGCCCGCGGCCACCGCGCGCACGGCGTTCAGGTGGTCCTCGATCTGCGCCAGGTCGGCGCCCGGGAACAGTGCCTGTACGCGGGTGTGGTCGAGTTCGATGCGGGCCTCCAGGAAGTCGCGCTCGAGGCAGAACAGCACCACGCCGGCGTTCACGAACTCCTCGCGTTCCACGCGCGGCACCACGCGGAACACGGCGTAATCAAACGACAGCAGCGCGGGCACGCTCGGCCTCCTGTTCGAACACTGCGGCGGACTCGAGCCGGCGCAGCAGGTGGCGGTGGTACGCGGCGCGATGCTCGGCGGGCGAGCCGAAGCGCGGCTCGTGCGTGAGCCAGTCGTCGGGCAGCTGCGCGAGCACGGCGGTGATGGCCGCACTCGTGAGGCGTTCGCGCAGCATGCGGCCCGCGGCGGCCAGTTCGCTCGCCCACGGCAGCAGCACGTGCTCGCGGATGGGGGCGAACGGCGAGCGGCTGCGCGCCTCCTCGTCGGCCCAGGCATGGTGGAAGTAGAGCGCCGCGCCATGATCGATGAGCCACAACTGGTGATGCCAGCACAGCAGGTTGGGGTTGCGCGCGGTGCGGTCGGGGTTGCTGACCAGCGCATCGAACCACACGATGGCCGAGGCCTCGGCCGCACTCGGAGCGGGGCCGGCCACGGGGTCGAACGTCAGGCTGCCGGGCAGCCAGTCGAGCCCGGCGTTGAGTCCGGTGCTGGCCTTCAGCAGGTCGCGGATCTCGGCGTCGGGTTCATTGCGGCCGAGCGCGGCGTCCACCTGGACGGTCACCAACTCGGGTACGCGCAGGCCGGCCGCACGGGCGAGTTCGCCGCTGATGCACTCCGCGAGCAGCGCATTCACGCCATGGCCGGCTCCACGGAACTTGACCACGTACAGGCCGGAGTCATCCGCCTCGACGATGGCAGGCAATGAGCCGCCTTCGCGCAGCGGCGTCACATAGCGGGTCGCGGTCACGGTTCGCATCCAGAGCACGCTAGTCGAAACGCCCGCCGGGTGCACCCGTCATGCCGCACTCGGCCTGCGGCGCGGGCGGTCGACCACCGGTCGGCTGCTCCAGTCGCGTGCGCGGGCTCGCGGGGTATGAATCGGAATATTGATGACCCGGTATGGGCCCAGTGGTCCCTTGGAAAGCCTTGAACTTGGCCTCGGTCGTGGTACGTTGCGGACGCTCCGCGTGTTCGCGAACCCCCTTCACGAGGCATGCGGACGGAACCGGCCCCGAAACGCCGGCTGCCTCTGGGTTCCCGCGTGTCGGCATCGGCCGTACACCCCAACGCCACCTCGACCCGCCCGGTTCTCCGCGTGGCCTCGGTCGAAGCGCTGCTCTGGCTCGGCAGCTACTTGCTGCTGGGCGCGGTCGTCGCATGGCTGCAGCAGGGTACGGGCCCATCGATCTGGTATCCACCGATCGCCGTGGGTGTGGCCTTCCTCATCCGAGGCGGCGTGCGGTGCTGGCCGCTGGTGTTGCTGGCCGACTTCGCAGTGTCGTTCCCACAGTACGGCCAGCAAGTGCCCGATGCGCTGATCGTGGCCTCCAACACCACGCTCGAGTGCGTACTGGCGGCGTGGTTTCTGGGCCAGCCCCATGTGATCGCGGGCTCGAGCACCAGCCGCGACTTCGCACTCAAGCTGGGGCTGCTCGCCTTGCTCTCCACGGGTGTGGGGGCCGGCATGGGCACGTTGTTGCTGGCGTCATGGGGGCATACGTCGCAACCGATGCTCACGGTGTGGCTCTCCTGGTGGCTCGGCGATGCCACCACGCTGCTCACGCTGCTGCCCGCAGTGTTCCTGACGTTCGTGCGGGCACGGAATCCCAGTGCGATCGTGCGCCGGTCGTGGATCGAGAGCGCCGCACTGCTCGGCTTCACCCTGCTCGTGGGTCTGAGTCGCCTGCTCACGGGTCCGGATGCGTTCTCGCTGGTGTTCTCGGGGCTCATGCTCGGAACGATCCCGGTGCTGTGGGCGGCGATCCGCTACGACCTGCGCACCACGGCATGGGTCGTCGTGCTGGTGAGTGTGGGGTCGATCCTCGGTATGCGGCTGCATGCCGCGAGCGGGACCGTGACCCCCGCCGGATTCGAGCCGCAGTTGCTGGTGCTGCAGGGCAACCTGGTGGTGCTGGCGCTCGCGGGTTTCACGCTCGCGCCGGTACTGGCGGCGGAGCGGCGCGCCCGGATGGACCTGCAGCGGCTGGCCGGCGACCTGCGGCTGCAGGTCACGCATACGCGAATGGCCCAGCGCGCCGGGCGCACCGGCAGCTGGGAGTGCGATCCGAACGGCGATCATGCGCTGTGGTCGGACGAACTCTACGAGCTGTTCCGGCTCGACAAGGCGCAGGGCCCTCCCAGCTTCGAACGACTGCGCGAGCTCACGCATCCGGACTCGCGCTGGGTCATGGACGAGGCCCGGCGTGCCGCACTCGAGGGGCGCGTGAACGACGTCTTCCAGGTGCAGGTGTGCTGGCCCGACGGCGGGACCGCGTGGCACGCGGTGCGCTGGGAGGCGGTGTCGGTGGGTGGTCAGCGCCGCATCGTGGGCACGCACACGGATGTCACCGACCTCATGCAGCGTCGGCTCGCGGCCGAGCACCTGGCGGCCGTGGTCTCGACGGCGGCCGAGGCGATCCTCACGGTGGATCGCGAGTTCCGCATCTGCACCTGGAACCCGGCGGCCGAACGGTTGTTCGGCATGAGCTCGAGCGAGGCCACTGGCCACACGATCCACGACCTGGTTCCCGCCGCGCGCAAGCGGCACAAAGAGCGGCGGCTGGCTGCCGCGTTCGAGGGCGAGCCCGCCGAGGCCCCGCACGCCGAGATGCAGACCATCTCGGGGGACCTGTTGCACGTGCGCATGAGCTTCTCGCCGGTGCGCGACGCGTCCGGGCGCATCGTCGAAGTCGCCGTGGTGTGCAGCGACCTCACGCGCCAGCGGGAGTTGGAGGAACAGCTCCTGCAGTCCCAGAAGATGGAGGTCGTGGGCCGGTTGGCGGGCGGCATCGCTCACGACTTCAATAACATGCTCACGGCGATCCTGGGCTTCTCCCAGCTGGTGCGCACCCAGGTCGCGCACGATTCCCCGGCCGCGCGCAGCGTGGAGCAGGTGGTGCAGGCGGCCGAGCGCGCTTCGTCGCTCACGCAGCGCCTTCTGGCGTTCAGTCGGCGCCAGCCGCGAATGGCGCAGGTCCTCGACCTGGATGCCGAACTGGCGCGCATGATGCCGCTGTTCCGCCGGTTGCTGGGCGAGGACCTCGATCTGGAGTTGCGGTCGGGAGCGCTCGGTGCGGCCGTGTTGCTGGATCCTACGCAACTCGAGCAAGTGATGCTCAACCTGGTGATCAATGCGCGCGATGCCATGCCCGAGGGCGGGCGCATCACGATCGACACGCGCGTCGTGCGCAGCGGGCACTTCGTGCATCCGGAGTTCGGGGGGCCGCCCGGTGCGCGCGTCCAGCTCTCGGTGCGCGACACCGGCACGGGCATGGATGACGCGACACGCCGCCGCATCTTCGAGCCGTTCTTCACCACCAAGGAGCTCGGGCGCGGCACGGGTCTGGGGCTGTCCACCGTGCTGGCCATCGTGCGCGAGAGTCAGGGCGCCATTCACGTGGCCAGCACACCCGGGCAGGGCACGTGCTTCGACATCGACTTCCCCGAAGCCGCGCCCGAACGGGCGGTGCCCCCGCTGGCGCCGCCGCCGCGGGTGCTGGCCAGCGCGTCCGGCGAGCGCGTGCTGGTGGTGGAGGACGAGCCGCTGGTGAGTGAGTTCCTGGTCGCGTGCCTGCGTTCGGCGCGGTACGAGGTGCAGCTGGCGCCCTCGGCCGAGCACGCGCTCGAGCTGTTGTCGGACCATCGCGTGAGCTTCGACCTGTTGGTCACCGACATCGTGCTGCCGCGCATGACCGGCATCGAACTGGCGCGCATGGCGCGCGAGGTGGTGGCGGACCTGCCGGTGCTGTTCCTGTCGGGCTACAGCGAGGCGATGTTCGACCGGCTCCCGGGCGAGCTGCTGTGCAAGCCGTTCACACGCGAAGACCTGCTGACCGCGGTGCGGCGGACGCTTGAACGCGACGGCATTCCGACCGGCGGCTGAGCGCGCGCGCGCGGCGGTGTTACGCTGTCGCGATGCGAGTCCGAGTGTCGGTGTCGAGCTTCGTGCCGCGTGCATGGCCGCGCCTGGCGTGCGGGTGGGCCCTGCTGGCTGCGCTCGCCGGCGCGCCGGTGCACGCCGCCGTGCCGGCTGCCGCCGCTGCCGACACCACCGCGTTCGCACGCTATGCCGATGCCCTCGATGCGTTCGGCTTCTCGGGGCAGGTGCTGGTGGCCGAGCGGGGGCACGTGATCTTCGAGCGCGCGTGCGGCTGGGCCGATCCGCGCTACCACGTACCCATGACGCTCGGCACGCGGCTGGCGATCGGTTCGATCACCAAGAACTTCGTGGCTGCTGCCGTGCTGAAGCTCGAGGCCCGCGGGGTGCTGCACCTGGACGACCGGCTGGCGGACCGGCTGCCCGGCGTGCCGGTCGACAAGGCGGCGATCACGCTCGTCCGGGCTGGCCACGGACATCCCGGATGGCCTCGAACTCTCGAGCCGTGACGAAGTCGTGCAGGCGGTGTTGGCCGAACCGTTGGCCGCGGCTCCGGGCGGGCGCTTCCACTACTCGAACGCGGGCTTCGACGTGCTCGCCGCCGTCGTCGAGCGCGCCGCGGGCGAGCCGTTCGACCAGTTCCTCGCCCGCGAGGTGCTGGCGCCGGCGGGCTTGAGCGCGAGTGGCGTGGCGGGATCCGGCGTGCTGCCCGCG
>JBEBGT010000114.1:0-8598 GCA_040081365.1 Candidatus Eiseniibacteriota bacterium
TTCACACCCCTGCGCCTCCACGCGAACGGCTCCTCGGGATCCCTCCACCGCTAATCCCCGTAGCGCAGCGTCAGGCTTACCGTGCGCGGGTCGCCGTAGAAGGCGAACGTCGAGAAGTAGCGGGCATCGTTCAGGTTGTCTGCGTTCAACTGAGCGGTGAGCTTGCGAGTGCCGAGGTTCCAGCTCTGGCTGGCGTAGGCACGCCAGGTCGCGAACCCCGACAGGTTATTGGTGAAGTAGTCGAGCTGCGACGACTGCGACGACAGCCCCAGCCCCAGCTTGAGCCCGGGCCAGCCGTGCGTTAACCGGTACGTCGTCCAGAACCCTCCGGAGTGATAGGGCACCAGGAAGAACCGCTGGCCCGCGGGGCCCGCGAAGCTGTCGTTCAGGATCCGCGTGTCGGTGTAGGCGTAGTTCGCGCTGACATTCCATCCACGGGAAACCGCACCCGTCACATCGGTCTCGAAGCCACGACTGCGCACATCCCCGATCGTGATGTAGAAGTCGGGGTGCAGCGGGTCGCTGTTGAGCACGTTCTCCTTCTTGATGTTGTACGTGCTCGCGCTCCACGCCAGCCGCTTCTCCAACCACTCGGTCTTGACGCCGACCTCGAACTGCGCGGCGTACTCGTTCGGCAGCTTGGCCCCCGAGAACGACGGCAACCCGATCGACGAGCTCCCGAGGTTCTCGGTGTAGCTCGCATACACGCTTGCCGACGGGCTGGCCTCCCAGACCGTGCCGAGCCGCGGCGTGACCGGATGGCGCGGGGTCTGGAAGATCGCATCGAGGCCGTACACATGCTGGAACACACGGTCGGCCCGCATGCCGGCGAGCACATGGAAGCGATGCGGCAGGTCCATCTGGTCCTGCACGAAGAACGCGTAGCTCAACCGCCGGTCGAGCCGGGCATCGAGGTCCCC
The DNA here is from genome assembly GCA_040081365.1 of Candidatus Eiseniibacteriota bacterium. Classification (GTDB taxonomy): domain Bacteria; phylum Eisenbacteria; class RBG-16-71-46; order RBG-16-71-46; family RBG-16-71-46; genus JAIOPA01. The sequence continues at coordinate 921 of JBEBGT010000114.1, forward strand.
GAGTGGGAAGTCGTTCGCGGGGTCCAGTGCCGGGAGATCCTTCGGGAACACGGGGTTCGCCACGTTGACCGTCGGCATCCCATCGGTCGTGAAGTTGCCGGGCAGGATCTCGTCGATGATGAAGCCGTCGACACCGAACACCGCCGTGTGGGCCATGCCGAGCGCGCGGTACTTGCCATGCAGCTCGGTCGCCAGGTTATACGTGCGCGTGTCGGCGTAGTAGATGTGCTGGCGGCCCAGCGGCATGTCACCGACCGAGTCCGGGTCGGCCATCGGAAACACCAGGTCGAAGGCGCCCCAGGTCGCGAGGTCGAACTTCGCGAGCTGCTTGAGGCTCCATCCATCATTGAACGTGTGGTTGTACGTGAGTTTGTAGCCGAACTGCCCGACGTCGTACCGAGGCCAATCGGCACCTCCGTTCATATTGAACGATGGCGCGACCTCGGCCGGTTTGCCGAAGTAGTAGGGGATCCCGATGTCGAGGTAGTCCTTGCTCCGGCCCAGCTCGGCCTCGAACAGGACGTTGTCCTTGTCGTTCGGCTGCCAGGCCAGCGATGGGTAGGCGATGAACTTGCGCTTCCACACGAAATCCCGGGACGACCCGGTGCGCTCCGCCACCAGGTTCACGCGGTACAGCCAGTGCTTGTCCGTGCTCAGCGGACCGCTCGCATCGAGCGTCGTGCGCACGGTGCCCGGCGTGCGGGAGGACTGCTCGAGTTCCAGGAACGGATGATCGAGCGGCTTCTTCGTGACCGTGTTGATGGTGCCACCCGGCTCGCCCTGCCCGTAGAGCACCGAGGCCGGTCCCTTGAGGACCTCGACACGGTCCACGTTGGCCATGTCGTTGATGCCCGCGGAGGCGATCTGGTCCTCGCGCGTGCCTTCCTCGAACACGACCCCGAAGTTGTTGAAGCCGCGAATCGACACCATGTCGGTGTAGTTCGGGTCGGTCCCGGTCACACCGCTCACGTTGCGCACGGCGTCCTGCAGACGGTTCACGTTCTGGTCCCGCACCACCTCGCGGTCGACGACCTGCACTGCGGCCGGCGTCTGCATGAGCGGGATGTCCATGCGGCTCGCTGCGGAAGCACGGTCCACCTTGTACCCGCGTTGCGCGGTGACGAGCACGCCCCGCTGCGGGATCACACCACGTAGCGTGAGCGTGACTTGTGTGGTCTCACCCGCGGTGATCCGCACCGGCTGGTTCGCCGGGTTGCTGCCTTCGAGTTCCGCCAGCACCAGGTAACGCCCGGCGGGCAAGCCGGCGAGCACGAAGCCGCCCGCCGCGTCCGCCGTAGTCAGGTAGGCGGTGCCGGACAGACTCACCGTGGCGCCGCCCGCGGGTTTCGCATCGAGTTGTTTGACGAGACCGCGCAGGACACCCGTGGACTGGGCCATGGCGGTGTGGGCGACGATCAACAGCGGCAAGAACAGGTGGTACGAGCATCGGATCCGCATGGGGTGGGGCTCCTCCCGTCCGGGGAGAGACCGGACGGATGACCGCGGCCAGGTGCGAGGTCGCCGCACCGGGGGCGCGCGGGCCAAGGCCGCGCGCGCCGCACCGGGGGAGATCGGCGACGGGGATCGGGCAGGAATCACCGATCACGCACGGTCCTGTGCGGCGGCGCACCAGCAGCGTCCGCGATTCACACGGCCGTGCGGGCACGGAGGCCACGAGACCACCGGACTGGCCGGAGTCGCGTTGCGCTTCCCTCACTCCCCCGCGCGCTGGCGGTAGAGCGGCGTCACCTCATCAGGCCCGGCGGACCGGGACCGATGCCGCTCGCGGCGGGCGTGGCGACAGCTCGAGCTCGGCGTCGGCGGTGCCGACGGCTGTGGCCACTCGAGCGAGGGGCGACAGGTCCGCCCCGATGGCCCCCGGGGTGACCGGAAGCAGGAACTGGAGCGAGACGGGTGAAGATGGGGCCGGGGCACCGACCGGGCCGCAGGGCATCGCGCCCAGAACGCAGTCCGCAGTGGGCTGACCGGCCTGAGCGGCGCGGCCACACGTGCGCCCGCCCTCCGGCACGCGACAACACGACTTTGCACCGGCGTCCGTGCGCATCATCGCGCAGCTCGACTTGGCCGAGCAGCACGCGCGCCCGGCCCGGCCCGCGCGCGTGGGCATGGGCATGGCCCCCGTGCTGAGCAGCACGAGTAGGACAAGCAGGACGCGGCCGAGGAGGCGAACCATATGCACATGATAATGCAACCTCACTGGCTCCGTCCATCCCGAAGATCGGCCCGGGAAACGACAACCACATAGGTTCAGCCGACCGGCAGCCTCACCGTGGCCGTGCAACCGCTGCGGCGGTCGCCAGCGGGATCCGCGGCGCGGTTCTGCACCACCACCGAGCCGCCGTGTGCCTCGGCGATCTGGCGTGAGAGCGCCAGACCGATGCCCGTGCCTTCGGGCTTCGTGGTGAAGAACGGCACGAAGAGGTTAGCCGTCTCGGCGATGCCCGCGCCCTCGTCGTGCACGCACAGCTCCACGTGGCCGTCCTCCGAGGTCCATTCGAGCCACACGCGGCCCCGCGTCTCGAGCGCGGCATCGGCGGCGTTGCGCACCAGGTTGATGAGCAGCTGGTCGAGCTGGTCGCGGTCGGCCTGCACCGTCACCGCCGGACCGCCGCGCACCTCCACCGGCACGCGCGTCTCGAGCGCCGCACCGTGCGCCACCCACGCGGGCACGTGCACCGGGGCCAGCACCGGCTTCGGCAGTCGGGCGAGCCGCGCATACGCATGCATGAAGCGCCCCAACGACTGCGCGCGCGTCTCGATCACGCCCAGCCCCTCGGCCAGATCGCCCGGGAGTGCCGCGCCGCGGTCCGCCTGCGTGCGCAGGCTGCCGGCGATGCTCTGGATGGGCGCGAGCGAGTTGTTGATCTCGTGCGACAGCACGCGGATCAGGCGCAGCCAGGCTTCACGCTCTTCTTCGCGCAGCGCGCGCGACAGGTCGGAGAGCAGCAACAACACGTGCGGCCGGCCGTCCTGCACGTAGTCGCCGCGGCGCACCTCCCAGCGGCCCGCGGCACCGCCCAAGCGCAGCTCGAGCAGCCGCGGCGTCTCGCCTTCGAGCGCCGCGCCCAGCCCCAGCCACGCCGCTTCGAGTCCCAGCGTGCGCTCGGCGGTGCGCCCCAATAGGCGTTCGCCCTCGCCATTCACGAGCCGCAACCGGCGCTCGCCATCGAACCCGAACACCGCGACGTCGACCGAATCCATGACGCGCTGCAGTAGCGTGGTGGCCGCCAATGCGCCGAGCCGGTGGCGCCGCACGGATTCGGTGAGCGCGTTGACTTCGTAGAGCGCCAGGCCGAGTGCCCCTTCGGGATCGGCGTGCCGTGCCCGGATCGACGTGTCACCCTCGCGGATGGCCGCCATCATGTTGGCGATCGTCTGCATGGGGCGCACGGCGCGCTCGATCACCAGCCCGATGCAGGCCAGCGCGCCGCCCCACAGCACGAGCAGCAACAGCGTGCGCAGCGACTCGTCGAACTCGGCGCGCGCGAGCAACCACGTGGCCACGAGCAGCGCGGGCACCACGGCCGCCAGAACGAGCAACAGGAGCTGCGTCTCCCAGCGGAGCGGGCGGCGGCGTGCGCGCTGCGGCATGCGCTACAACCCGTGGCGTTCGAGCCGGCGGTAGAGCGCGCTGCGCGACAGCCCCAGCGTCTTGGCCGCCTCGCTCACATTGCCGCCGTGCCGCGCGAGCGCCTTCTGGATGAGCACGCGCTCCACTTCGTCGAGAGTCATCTGCTCCAGCGCGGCCGCACCGCCCTGCGGGGCGCGCAAGCCCAGATCGCCGGCCTCGAGCGTGGCGCCACGCGCCATGAGCACGGCGCGCTCCAGCACATGATCGAGTTCGCGCACGTTGCCCGGCCACGGGTGCGCGAGCAGCGCGCGCAGTGCTTCGGCATCGAGTGCCGCCACGGGCTTCCGGTAGCGCTGCGCATGACGGTGCAGGAAGTGCGCGGCCAGCGCGGGGATGTCCTCGCGCCGCTCGCGCAACGCGGGCAGGCGCACCTCGACCGTGTTGATACGGAACAACAGGTCCTCACGGAAGCGGCCGGCGGCCGCTTCGGCGTGCAGGTCGGCGTTGGTGGCCGACACCAGCCGCACGCTCACCTGGCGTGTGCGCGAGCTACCCACGCGCTCGAACTCGCCGGTCTGCAGCACACGCAACAGCCGTGCTTGCTGCGCCAACGGCACGTTCGCGATCTCGTCCAGGAACAGCGTGCCGCCGTCGGCCAGTTCGAAGCGGCCCACGCGGTCGGTGTTGGCACCCGTGAACGCACCCTTCATGTGTCCGAACAACTCGCTCTCGAACACGCCCTCGGCCAGGCCGCCCACGTTCACCGTGACCAGCGCACGCCCGGCGCGCGGCGAGCTCGCATGCAGGATGCGCGCGACCAACTCCTTGCCGGTGCCGTGTTCGCCGGTGACGAGCACGTTGGCGTCGCTGGGGCCCACACGCGCGAGCAGGTCGAGCACGGGCCGCATGGCGGGCGAGTCCGCGATCATCTCGGGGCTGCCGGCGCGGCGCAGCAGGCGGTTCTCGTGCTCCAACCGTTGCCCCACGCGCAGCGCGCGCCCCAGTTCGACCTGCGTGTGCAGCGTCTGCAGCAAGCGCGCGTTGTCCCACGGCTTCTGCACGTAGTCGCGCGCCCCGCGGCGCACCGCGGCCACCGCGCCCTCGACACTGCCCCACGCGGTCATCACGACCACGGGCAGCGTGGGGTCGAGTGCACGCAACTGCTCCACCAGCTCCAGGCCTTCCTTGCCGCTCGTGGTGTCGCGCGCGTAGTTCAGGTCGAGCAGTGCCGCGTCGAAATCACGCGCTTCGAGTGCGGCCAACGCCAGCGCGGGCGACGTGGCGGTCTCGACCTCGAAGCCCTCGCCGCGCAGCAGCAGCTTGAGCGCCGTGAGGATGTCGGCGTCGTCGTCGGCGACCAGGATGCGCGGGGCGGGCGACTCGGAGGTGCTCACGGCTTCACGCCTTCGGCCCAGCGGATCGTGTACCAGAACGCCGCGTCGTCACGGTCGGCGAACGCGCGCAGCGCGGCCTGCGTGTCATCGAACGCCGCTGCGCTCACCCCGCCGGTGGACAGGATGGCGTCGCGCGCACCCTCGAGGATGGCCCCAAGGTTCGCCACGCAGGCGCGAAACGCCGGCTCGCCCGCGCCGGCGCCGAACGGCAGCTGCGTGGCGCGCCGGGCTCGCAGCCCCGCACCCACCAGCAACTCGACCAGTCGGCGGCCCACGAACGGATCGTTGCCGAGCCGGTCGTACGTCCGGATGTACGCGGCCCACACGGCCGCGAACCCCGGCGGCTCGGGCCACAGCCGCAGCGCATCGTGGTCGTCATCCTCGAGGACGACACGCCCGCCCGGACGCACCGCGCGCGCCATGGCGTTCACGACCTCCTGCGGCGCCGGGACGTGCTCGAGCAGGAAGCGCGCGTGCGCGACGTCGAAGACGCCCCACTCGGCGGCGGCCAGCGGCAGCGCCAGCGCGTCACCGAGGCGGAACTCCACGAGCCCGCCCTCGCCCGCCTCGGCCGCCAGTGCCTCGGCGCGCGCGATCTGCTCGGAGGAACGCTCGACCGCGACCACACCGACACCACTTGCTCGCGCCATCTGGCGCGCCAACTGACCGAGCCCGCTGCCGACCTCCAGCACGCGTTCGCCGGCGCTCAGCCCGAGTGCGGCGAGCGATTCGCGATTGATGAGGGCGTTCAGGTCCGCGAGGCGGCGCTGCTCCTCGGGGTGCGTGCCATGCACGTAGCGGGACGTGGTGGTCATCCGGGGCAGGTTAGCATGGCGCCCGGCCCGGCGGGCACGGCCGGGCGCCCCGCGCGGCGCACCGTGCGACCGGCGCTTGGGCGCGCGCGTCCGGCCTGGCTCAGAGGTTCGGGGGCTTCGGCGCCAGACTGCCACCGACCTCGCCGTCGGTGGTGACCCACAGGTGCGCGAGGCCGAGTGCGCTGAGCCACTCGGAGGCGCGGCCTTCGTGCAGCATGGCGATGGTCGAGGCACTGCCGGCCACCACACAGAAGTCCGCCACCACGGTGACCGAGGCGAGGCCGCGCACCGGCCAGCCCGTGCGCGGATCCAACACGTGCCCGTAGCGCACGCCATCCACGACCATGCAGCGCTCGTAGTCGCCACTGGTGGTGATGGCGCCGCGCTGGAGTCGGACCGTGTGCAGGAGGCCGTCCGGCGTGCGCGGGTCGCGCACGCCGATCCGCCACGCCGAGCCATCGGCACGCGGGCCGGCCACGCGGATGTCTCCGCCCAGGTTCACCATCGCGTGCGGCAGTCCCGCCTCGACCAGCAGCGTCGCCGCGCGATCGGCCGCGAACTCCTTCACGACGCCGCCCAGGTCGAGCTCCAGCCCGGGCTCCGGGAACTCCAGACGCGGCTTCTGCCAGCGCAGCCGCGACCAGCCCACATGGGCGAGCAGCGACTCGATGAGTGCGGCGTCGGGCAGTCCACCGCCTTGAAAGCGCCACGCCTTGCGCAGCAAGCCCGACGTGATGTCGAAGCGCCCCTCGCTCTCGTGGAAGCATGCCTCCGAGTAATCGAGCAGTCCGGCGGTCTCGGGATCCACGTCGATGGCTCCACCCGCGGCCGCGACCCGGTTGATCTCGGACAGGAAGCTGTCGGCGCGATAGCGCGAGTAGCGCGCCTCGAGCCGCCGCACCTCGGCGATGACCGTGTCGGCCACGGCACTGGCCCGCGTGCCCGCGGTCTCGATCTGCAGCTCGCATGGCGAGCCCATGGCCTGGAACGCGAAGCGCTGGATCGTCGGCTGGTGCGTGAACGCCGCTGCCGGACTGCCCGCGCGGGTCGCGCGCGACTGACGCTTGGGTTTCAGCCGGCCCATGCGGACCTCGCGCCGAGCCGCTCGTTCGTGTGGCGTCGTCCACCGCTCGCAATGATCCCGCGCTTCACGAAGAGGCCTCCAGGGTTCCTGCCGAGGGAGAAGCGGCTCGATGGCATGCGACTCCCATCCGACCGCCACGACCACGACCCTCGCGCCTACAATGCGCGCTTGATCTCGAACCGGCCCGGATCCGACAGGAACACGTCGTGCGTGGAGTCGCTGGCGAAGTAGTACGGCCCGCCCACGAAGTAGGCTTCGGGCGAACGTGTGGACGGCACGAAGCGCTCGCCACTCACCGGGTCGCGCAGCAGGCCGCACCACAGCATGGGCTCCTGGCGGAAGCGCTCGAGCGTGCGCTCACTGCCGAAGCGATACACCTCGCCGTTCACGCGGAACTGCAGGTCGGGCAGCAGCGAACCCAACTGCTCGGGATCCACCGGGTCGTAGAGCGCGCGCTGCAGATGGAACAGCGCGAACTCGGAGTCCGTGACCGGTCCCGACGGGACCGAGCTCGTGGCTCAAGTGAAGCGCGAGCTGGACGGCACCGGCTGCGGCAAGCTGGCCGCATGCAGGGGCACCAGCGGCTGGGCCAGCAGTGCCACGAGGCCGGCACACGCGGTCGCCCGCGCCACGGTGGCGGCGGGGTTGTGTCGAACTCGAGCGCTGGTCGTCTGCGGCATGGATCCGTGCTCCGGGTGTGCGGAGGGCAGCGGGTGAACGGGCCCCAAGGCTAGCAGAGCCGTGCGGCGCGCGGGTCAGGGAATCGCCAGACCTGTGCCGCCGCCCGCACGGG
>JBEBGT010000627.1:0-2244 GCA_040081365.1 Candidatus Eiseniibacteriota bacterium
CGCTGACGGATTCGCCGCTGTCCAACCTGGCCCAGGTGTTCACGCCGGTGGGCGGGGCGATCTCCGGGCGCGTGGGCCTCGCGCTCGCGCCGCGGCCCATGCCGGCCACGGCCGACGTCACCATCGACTGGCAGGGCGAGCCGTCGTGGCATGGCCCGCAGTGGTTGTCGGTGTACGACCTGAACGGCCGCGAGCTGCAGCGCATCGCGCTCGGCAGCGAACCGGGCGGGCGTTACCAATGGAACGGCCGGGACGCACGTGGTCGTGCGGTCCCGGCCGGTCTCTACTTCCTACGTCTGGTCAGTGGTGCCCGGCACGCGGACTCGCGTGTCGTGTTCGTCCGTTGAACGGCATCCATGACCGGGTGTTCTAGAACTCGGTGTCGCGGCCGTCGGCCGTGCCCGGGCCCTTCGAGCCGCCGTCCCACGCGGTACGGTCGACACCGACCGACGACGTGAACGCGCTCGGGACCGCGTTGCTACCGACCGCACGGACGCGGTAGAACTCGGTGGCGCTGACGTTGGTCAGCGGCAGCAGGTAGTCCGTCGACGTGGCATCCACGGTCGCGATCAGCGTGCCGGTGGCGGTCGAGGTGGGCGACGAGTAGACCTCGTACTGCGACACGGTCGCCGAGGCGCTCGCGTCCCACACCAGCCACTCGCGGTTGATGCGCGCATCGTTCAGCGAGTGCAGGTTGGTGGGAGCCTGCGGGGGCGACAGGTCGACCGGGCTGGTCGACGACGTGGAGCTACCCGAGTTGCAACTGACCAGCGACGTGGCAAACGCGCAGATCATCAGCGCGGCAAGCATATGGCGACGGAACATGTGAGTAGGCCTCCGGGTGGACGGGTGAATCCGAGGATGCGGGCCTCCAAGCCAGGAGCCCGGGATTCCTTTGTGGACCGGGCGGGAGTCTCTGCAACCCCGGTGCCAGACCTCCGACAAAAGGGTGCACGACGCATGAGTCACGTATTCACAGCGACTAAGCGGGTCGAGAGCCTGCGCTCGGAACGGGCGAGCCGCCCGCTCGCATGCGCGTTGCAACGGCTGCGGTCGCATGCCGTTGCGTGCTGCGTGCGTCAATCCACCCGAATCGCCGGCTCGGTGTGGCTACTCTTCTATATGGCGTTGGCGGGCCCCGTCCGCGCGGCCGACGCACCCTTCGCGGGGCCATTGTCGTGGCCGCTGGACGGCGATGCGCGACCGCTGCGGGGCGGCTTCGGCGAGCCGCGATCCAACCACTTCCATGCCGGGCTCGATCTGTCGACCGGTGGGCACACCGGTGCACGCGTGTTGGCGCCCGCGGCCAGCACGCTCGAACGTGTGCGCACGTCGGGCGTGGGCTTCGGTCGCGCGGTCTACCTGCACACGGCTGACGACCGGCTCATCGTGTACGGGCATCTCGATGCGTTCGAGCCCGTGCTGGCGGCCTGGGTGGATTCCACGCAGCGCGCCAGCGGCCAGTACGATCAGGACCTGTTCCCACCGGCGGGCCTGTTCCGCTATGCCGCGGGCGAGCAGGTCGCATGGAGCGGTGAGAGCGGGGCGGGGCCACCGCACCTGCACGTCGAGGTGCGCCACGGCGACTTCGCCCTGAACCCGCTGCTCGCGGGACTCGCGGTGCCCGACACCGTGCCGCCGGTGATCACGCGGCTGGTGCTCGAGCCGCTCGACGAACACGCGTTCGTCGAGCGTGGCGCCGCCCCCTACACCTACGCATTCGCGCCCCGGGCAAAGCCCGGGGTTGCTGAAGACACGCTCGTGGTCGAGGGCCGCGTACGGCTCACGCTCGCGGCCTCGGATGCCACCAACGAGGCCGTTCGCCAGCCGGTGCGCATCGTGGGCGCGCGCTGGAACGGCGAGTGGGTGGAGTGCCGCATGGACAGTGTGTCGTGGGCGGGCGAGATGTCGCAGACCCTCTGGTTGCTCGACTCCGGGCGTGTCACGGGCAGCGAGGGTGTGATCCTCGATGCGCCAGCGGGTATCCGGCCGCGCTTCCTGGCGAGCAGCCGACCGGATTCGCTGGCGATCGAGCTCGTGCGCGTGATCGACGGCGCCGCGGCGCGACCATTGGATCTGTACGCGCGCGACGCCGCGGGCAACGCGAGCACGCGGCGCGTGTGGTTGCGCGGGCCGCAGTGGAACGAACTGGGCCCCGACACGACGCGCGTCGCTCGCATGGCGGTGCGCAAGCCGGCTCGCAAGCGTGCGGCCGCGGCGCCCGCGGCCGAGCCCGCTTGGGAG
>JBEBGT010000115.1:0-8479 GCA_040081365.1 Candidatus Eiseniibacteriota bacterium
ATTGATTAAGGCCTTTGCACAATCACCCCGCCATGGAGCCTGGCGCGCTATCATCGGCTCATGTCCAGACTCGTTTTCGCTCTGCTGTGCACCGGCGCGATCGCCCCGCGCGGGGCGCACGCCGCCCTCACGCTGCCCACCGGCTTCGGCGACTCCACGTACTACAGCGGCATCGGGCTGCCGGTGGCGATGGCGTTCGTACCGGGGCCGGCCGCGAAGGGCACGCGTGTCCTGGTGCTGGAGCAGAAGCTGCCGCGTGTGCACCTGCTCGTGAACGGCGCGCTCGCCCCGCCGCCGCCGCAGGGACAGATCGACAGCGTCGATTGGGTGCCAGGCGAGAAAGGCGCGCTGAGCCTGGCCGTGGACCCGCGCTGGCCCGCGCATCCCTACGTGTACACGCACTACACGTCGCTGGCGGGCGGCATCCACATCGTGCGCTACCGCATGACCGGCGATCTCTCATTCGCCGGCAACGGCATCGTGGGCGTGGATGCCAGCACCAAGCTCAAGCTGATCACGGACATCCCGGACGTGAACACCAATCACAATGGCGGCAGCCTGCGCTTCGGCCCCGACGGCATGCTCTACGCCAGCATGGGGGACGACCAGCAGACGTGTATCGCGCAGGACACCACTTCGCTCGCGGGCAAATTGCTGCGGCTCGACGTGACTCGCCTGCCCGCCAGCGGCAATGGTCCGATCCCACGTGCGCTGATCACCCCGCCCGACAACCCGCATGCGGCGAGTCCCGATTCCAACTGGCGCTTGGTATACGCGCTCGGGCTGCGCAATCCGTTCCGTATGCACATCGACCCGGTGGACGGCGCGATCTTCATCGCCGACGTGGGGCAGTCCGTGTACGAGGAGATCGACCGCATCACGGGCCCCGCCAACCTGGGCTGGCCGTGGTACGAGAACGCGACCCCCTACACCTCGTGCGGCGGGAGTCCGCCGGCCGGGCTCACGTTTCCCGTCGCGACGCTCGTGAACCCGCCCTCGCGGTCGATCATCTCGCTCGGCCCTTACCGCCGGCCCGTGGGTGCCACGCAACCGTTCCCGCCCGAGTACGAGGGCGACTACTTCTATAGCGACTACTTTTCGGGCGTGGTCCGCCGCATCGGGTTCGATGGCACGAACTGGGTGAGCAAGCCCGCCGCGGGCCAACCGACCGCCACGGACTGGGCCGGGGGCGCACAAGCGGTGGTCGACGCCGCGGTCGGGCCGGACGGCGCGCTGTGGTACCTGGTCCAGAGCGTCAACGGCGGCTTCAACAACGGTGCCGTGCATCGGGTGAGCTGGGCGGCCGCGCCCGACACCCTGACCGCGGTCCCAACCCCCCCGAACCTGCGCGTGGCGCTCGCTCCGCCGCGGCCCACTCCGTCGCGAGGCGATGTCCAGCTTCGCTATACGCTCGAGCGCGAGGTGTGGCGCGAGCTGGCGATCTTCGACCTGCTCGGCCGGCGCGTGCGTACGCTCGCGCGCTCGGCCGCGGCGGCCGGCGAACATGCCGTGACCTGGGATGGCCGTGACGACCACGGCGTGCGCGCGCGCGCGGGCATGTATCTGGTGCGGCTGCTGGCGGGTGGCGAGCAACGCACCCGCCGCGTGCTGCTCACGGACTGAGAACCGGCGGCTCGCTCGCGTGGCGCATGCCGCAGGCGGCGGTCCGGTGGCCGGGCGGAGGCCGTCGACGGCCGACCAAGGGTTACGTTGGAGCGTTCGCCACGCAGGCGTAGACTCCGGGGCTCGACACACCGGGTACATCCCGAACGACATTCCGGAGGCCCCATGGCCCAGCTCCTCGACGTGGTGTTGCTGCTCGCGCTGCCCGCATCGGGCAAATCGGAAACCCGCCGCTACCTTGCCAGCCTCACGCCCGAGCAGTGCGTGAACGACATGCATCTGGGGCCCACGATCCAGTTGGACGACTATCCCTACGTGCATCTCATGCGCTGCGTGAGCCAGGAACTGCGCACGCTGGGGCAGGACGGCGTGTTCTTCGACTCCATGGACCTGCCCATGAAAGAGCCGCTCGACTGGGGCACGTTGATCGAGCTGCTCAACGAGGACTTCGCCGACCTCATGGCGCATCGCCGGCCCGCCGCGACGTCGGCCGCCACGTGGTTGCTCGACCGCTTCGACCGCGCGCGTGCCAAGGTCGGCGCCGAGGCCGCATTCGCGCGCCTGCCCAAGGACGTGAGAGCGAAGCTCGAGCAGGCGATCGAGTCCGAGGCGAAGGGCATCCTCGAAGAGCGCCAGGACGCGGCAGGCGAGAAGCTGGAAGGCCGCACGATCGTGATCGAGTTCGCGCGTGGAGGCGCGCACGGTGCCGTGCCGCCGCTGGTGCCGCCGATGGGCTATGCGTACTCGCTCGCGTGCCTGTCGGACGAGATCCTGTCGCGCGCCTCGATCCTGTACGTGTGGGTGACGCCCGAGGAGTCGCGACGCCGCAACACCGAGCGTACGGATCCCAACGACCCGGGCTCGATCCTGAACCACGGCGTGCCGATCGCGGTGATGATGGGCGACTACGGCACGGATGACATGTCGTGGCTGCTCGAACACTCCGGCCGCACCGACACCGTGAAAGTGGACGTGCGCGGCAAGGTGCACTACCTGCCAGCGGTGCGGTTCGACAACCGCGACGACAAGACCAGCTTCGTGCGCACGGACCCGGCCACCTGGAGCCAGGACAAGATCGCGGCGCTGCATGCGGGATTGTCGGAGGGCCTGGGCCGGCTTGTGCGCGCACGGGAGGCGGCAGCGGCACGCTGACCGAAACAGAGCTTGCGTACGGCGGGGGCGCGAGCCGAGACGCCGACGCTGGCATGCGGCCCGCTGAGGATCCGGCGGCCGGGGCTCCCCACCCGCATGGCCGGACGATTGACGCGCGCGTGGGACGCCGGGCATCGTGACGGCGTCCGGAGTGCACCGCAGGCCGCCCTCACCCGAAAGCCCGCACGGCCCATGTCGAAACTCCATCGCGATCTCGTCGCATGTTTTCTGGCCTCGGCCACGATGCTCGCGCCGGGCTGCGCGACTCCGCCCAAGCTGGGCCCACCCGAGACCTTCACCTGGGTGCGCCAACCCGTGGTGTGTGCGTCGCCCCCGCCGCAGTGGCAGCGTGACGGTGACAACAACGGCGGCTGGCTCGGGGTGCGCTTCATCCTCCGCGGTGGCGCGGGCGAGGTCATCTCGTTGGGCGCCAACGCCAAGATCGCCGCACGTTCGCGCGTCGAGCCGATCGAGCGGCTGATCGCGTGGCGCGACTCGCTCTCGAGCGACGAGTTCGTCCGCGAGCTGTCGCTGGCGCGCGCCCGGCCCGACGATGCCCTCTCCGATGCCGAGCGCACGATCGCGCTCGCCATCAATGTGGCGCTCGACCGCGCGGCCTCGGACCTGAGTGCGGGCCATGACACCTTCATCGAAGGCAGCCTGCAAGAAGCCCTCGCCGCGGCCCGTTCGTATCGGCCGACGCTCGCCGAGTTGCTGCCGGAGTTGCGCCTGCGGCCCGAGAAGCACCCCGAGCCCGAGCGCTGGCGCATCGGCTATGAGCGTGACACGACGCTCGCCGGGCTACCGGCGTTCGCCGGGGACGACACGCTGATCACGCCCGAGGGTCCGCTGCTCTACCGCCAGGTGCTGTGGGTCGTGAACGGTTGTCCGTTCCTGGCCACGTACCAGGGCCTGCCGAAGAACGCCCCGGTGTTCGAGGCGTGGCTCGCCACGGTGCGCTTCCCCGAGGCGACCGATGGCGCGCGTTGAACCACGGCGCCGCGGGGGGCTCGGGGCGCTCGCCCTGTGTGGGCTGATGTTCGCCCTCGGCTCGTGCGGCCCCCCCCGTGCGATCGCCGCGGGCGACCTGCACGTACGGTTGCGCGTGCCGCCCGGCTGGGAGCACCTGGACCACGGTCGTCAGCAGTTGTTCCGGCTCGGCGAGCGGCAGATCTCGCTCACGGAGCGCGAGGTGCCGTGGGACACGCTGCACACCACCGCGGCCGATTCTGCGGCCGTCATGCTGGCCGCCGCGTTGCGCTGGGAGCGCCACGCTGGCCGCTACGAGATCGCCCGCCGCGAAACCCGCAGCATGGGCGGGCTCGAGTGGACCGAGCTCGAGACATGGAGCCGGCTCACGCACACGCAGCGCCGGCGCGTGGCGTATGCGTGGACCGGCGAGCGGCTGTTGATCCTCGACATGGACCGCGGCGACGCTGGCGAGCTGGGGCCGGCGTTCGAAGCGATGCTGAGTTCCATCGAGCGCACGGACCCAGGCGCGGCGCGCTGACGAGCGTCAGCGCGTGGGCCGGCCGAAGCGCAGGATGACCTGCGGATCGGTGCGCACACGGTCTCCGGCCGCCCACGCGTGGCGCGCATCGAGCACGAACAACGTACTCAGGTGCTCGCCCGGCACGCGGTACTCGACCTGCCAGTGCTCGCCACCATCGATGGTGCCCAGCACCAAGGACTCCGCGGCATCGCGGTAATAGCCCACCGTCCAGCCGCGTTGGCGGTCGGCGAAACGCACGCAGGTCAGCGTCAGCGGCTCGGCCGGGGTGTCGAGCTCAGGCACCACATCATGCACCACCGCCGGCTTGCCGTCGGGGCCCAGGCGCACCACGGGTACGCCATCGAGCTGTTGCCGCCAGCCTGCACCATCGTCAGTGTGCAGGATGACGCCGTTGTCGCCCACCGCCCAGCCGTGCTCGGGATCCACGAAGTACACGTCGCGGAGTGGCGCCAACGGCGTGCCCGGGAGCGGCAGCGTCACGGACTCCCAGTGGGCACCGCCGTCGAGCGTGCGCAGCAGGCCATGGCCATGCGTGGCGAGCCAGCCATGTCGAGCGTCTGGGAACGCAAGCGCGTTGGTCAGACAGTGACCGTTCTCAGGACCGCTCTCCAACAGTAGTGACCAGCTCTCGCCCCCATCGGCCGAGGCGATGACGCGCTCGGGCCCCGCGCACCAGAGACTCGCACCGCTCACGCGCACGTCCTTGAGCATGCGACCGCCCGAGAAGTACGGATTCGCCACCGCCCACGACTGTCCCCCGTCGGTCGTGCTCAGTGCATGCCCGCCATCGGCCGCGGCCCATCCGCGCAGCGAGTCGGCGAACTGGATGCGATGCAGCCCGTCGCCCGGCCGCGCATCCGGCACCATGCCGCTCGTGAATCTCCATGTGCGCCCGCCATCGCGCGTGCGACCCAGGATGCCGCCCTCGACCTCGAGCCCGCCGCCGCTCACCCAGCCGTTCAGCGAGTCGGTGAACCAACAGCCCGAGAAGTCCGCGTCGGTGCTCACCGTGACCTCCGACCAGCCATCGGGCGCGGCCTTGGGCGCGCAGCCGAGCAACGGGGCGACGAACGCGCATGTGATCGCCATTCGCACCGCCGAGAGGCTCGATCGCTGACGGAATTCGGGGATCATCGAACACCTTCCTGCTCGGGCCGTTCGCCGCGCGGGCACGACATGCCAGCGCCACCTGCGGAGTGGGGCACGAGCAGGGTATCGGAACTCCCTCCTTCGCGAGCACCCGCCCGGGCGACCACCCGGGCGGGCCTCGTGTTGTTCAGTGCGCGCGCCCCACGTTGCGGGCCGCGGACGCCATGGTGCTGGCGCCGGCCGCGGGCGCTTCGCGCACGTGGTAGGTGAGGATGCTGCGCCGGTCGAGCCGATCCTGCGGCGAGCCGCCCCCGGCATCCACCCGATCGGCGATGGCGACGACGTCCCCGCGCACGCCACCGACCAGACCATCGGCATCCTCGCCGGCGATGCTCAGGTAGGCCTTGCCCGCGACCGCGCTCGGCGCGTAGCAAGCGACGACCGGGAGGTGGAACACCGAGGTGACGTCCCACAACGGGAACTCGGTGCTCTGCGACCCCAACAGGATGTGGCCGTTCGGCAGCTTGATGCGGGGCGTGTAGCGAAACCCGCTCGGCGAAGCGCGCAACCCTTGCGCGCGGAGCAGCGGATAGAGCTCCGGCTGGCTGGCGTAACCGGCGGGCAGCGTGTTCCCCGGGTCGCCGATGCGCGGAACATAGCGCGAGTCGCGATCGTAGCCGCCGAGCGGGACGACCACCATGGAACCACGATGCACGGTATCGCCCTCGGAGCGCGCGTAGATGCGGTCCTGCCAGAGTTCATAGAACGTGCGGCGACCGAAGTCGTCGTGGACCGGCCGCCGAGCCGAAGGCAGGAACGCGAGCGAGTCGGGCCCGAAGTAAGCCCGGCCATCCGGCGGCCATGCGGGCGAGGTCGCGAACGTGCGCCAGTCGAGCACCTCCACGGCACGGCCGTCGCCGTCGCGCGAAGGCGGGAAGCGCTCCGGATCCGGACCCGCGAACCAGGCGAAGCGGGGCGAGAACCCGACGTGGATGAACACGGTCACATTCACGTTCCCGAGGCGCTTGGGCGCACGCAGGGTGAGCGACCGGACTCCAACGGGGAGCGGTTCGTCATGCGCACCGCCATCCGCGCCCGCGAACTCGGGTTGTTCGTCGAGCGGCTCCGGCGCGCCGTTCGCCAAGGCTTCGGCCTCGAGCGCATGACCGCGCCGCCAACGCACGTCCTTGAGCACGGCCCCGACGGGGATCGTGTCACGCACCGGTGCGTCGAATCGCGGCACCGTATCGTTGACGAACACATAGAAATCCGTGCGGCGCTCGACACGCGGCCGGAAGTCGGGCCCTAGGGACGCCACGTCGCCCACGAAATGCAGCCGGAGGAGCGAGTTGCCGTTGGGGTCCACCGGTTGGGCGTGGAGCGGATCCGAGCTGCCGCCGGGCTCGAGCCCGGAGACGGGCGAGACGGGCTTGGAACAACCCGCGAGCAAGAGCGCGACACACATGAGGCGACAAGTGCGACGAACGACCATGAGCATGGCGACATCCCCCTGGCCCGGTCGAACCGCTCGATGCAGAGACTAGCCCCGCGGCCGGGCTGGACAAAGGCATTTGCGATCGGTCCCGCACCATTGGATGGCCCGTCTCCGGGCTGCGGGTCGCCGCGCGCCGCGGCCCGAACGCCCTGCGTGCATGGACGATGCCGGGCACCTCACCAGCACCATGACCCGCGACCGGTCCCCACGCGCCTCAGTTGGCGACGTGCGCCCCGATGGCCGTGAACACCGAACCGATGGGGCAGCCGAACGTGGCCGTGTTGCTGGCGGCGAACAACAGCGCGACGGGGTTGTTGCCGGCCTGCGTGCAGATGAGCGAGCCCGAGTCGCCGTTCGTGCACATGGGGCTGAACATGACCACCCCAGCGAAACGGGCGGGACCGATGCCGGCGTAGTTCACATTGAGCGCCACGTTGATGGCCGTGATCTTGCCGGTCGTGAAGCCGGTGCTGGCGCCGACCTTCTTGACCAGCAGCCCGACGACCGGCTTCACCGTCGTGGCCGACGCCCGGTAACTGTTCGACCCCGCGGCCTGGATCGCCGACACCGACGTGCCGGGGACGATGCGAGCGATCGCACAGTCGACCGTGTTGGTGCTGCCATCGAACTTCACCGGCACGAAGCGGCTGACATTGGCGACCGTGGTGCTCGTTCCGCAGGACATCGCGACTCGCGAGGGCGACACGATCGGGCTACCCACCGCTCCGGTCTGGCGGACGAACACGTGCCAGTTCGAGAGCCAGTAGTTGCGAATACCGTCCGTGACGATCGCCCCGGCCGTGCCCTCCGAGCATGAGGTCGAGGGCCCGAACGAAGTGCCCGCATAGTAGGCCTGCGCCGTGACGTCACCCACCACGTACTCCACCGCGCGACGGCCCCGCACGAGTCCCGGCAGCCTGCCCACGGGCTTCCGCGTCAGCACGAGCACGACCGGACGGCCGTCGAGCGTCGAAGCCGCCGTGCCGACGACATCCTGGCGCTGCCGCGCGATCAGCCCGTCGTACTCGTGCTGGAGCTGGACGGCCGCATTCAGGGAGTCCGGCGAAACCAGACCACCCGCCTCCAGCCGCTCCCGGGCGATCAAGGACGCGTACCGGAAACTCGCCTGGTGCTCATCGCCGGCGGGAGCCGTGGGGCTCTTGCCACACCCACCGACGATGCTACCGCTGAAGGTGGCGAACAATCCGAGTGCCGCTGCTGCTGCGAACCTGCGACCCCTGACATTGGCGTTCATGGTGCACTCCCTCCGATCCACACGACTGGACCACGCAGGCAACCCGATGCCCCGGAGTGATCGTCGGCTCCCACCCGGCCATGTGACCGGCCGGGAGCTGGCGGCGACGTGCTGGAAGAGGGCGATGCGAGGCCCGCTGAACGGGGTGGCACCCGCCGTTCCGTGAAGTCGGTTGCGAACAGGCGTCGACCGCCCCTTCGGGACTTCTCCCGAAGGGGCGGTTCGCTGTTGCGTACTGCTGTGCTGCGTTCGATCTAGCCCGACCTATTCATGAACCGTGAGCCGAAAGGGTCGGATGTCCGTGAAGCGCAAGGAGATGGTATGGCCTGCGACGTAGTCGTGTTGATGACAC
>JBEBGT010000116.1:0-8475 GCA_040081365.1 Candidatus Eiseniibacteriota bacterium
GCAGCATGGAGAGCACGGAGAGCGCGGCGACGGGCGCGCGACGGGAACGGCGGGGCGTGGCGTTCATGCGGACTCCTTCGTGGGCTCGGAACGACGGCGGGCTCGAATGCTGCCGCATCCGCCGGGCGTGTACCAGCACGGCCCGTGGCATGCCGGCTGCAATGCGTGAACGTGCGCTCCGCAACGCGCCCCAGACCGCGGCACCCTCACGCGGGGCGCTGCGGCCACCGCGTGCGACGGCGCAGGTTCTGCTCGCACAACGGCTTGACTGTCCACTTCCACGCTCGGGCCGTAGGGACCGTGGTCCCTTCCTTGCAGGCCGAGACCGCGTTCTCCCCTCCGCCGAGAGGCTCATCATGTCCGGTTCACGCGGTTTCACGCTGATCGAGCTGATGATCGCCCTCGTCATCGCGGGGGTGGTGCTGTCGGTGGGGATGCCCGCATTCGGCCGCCTCCGCGACACGCTCGTGCTGCGCCAGGCCGGCACCCAGCTCCTCCAGGACGTGCGGCGTGCCCGCCAGCTGGCGGTGACGCGCCGCGCGCCAGTGGTGATCAAGTTCGGTACTCCGCCCTCGACCACGGATATCACCACGTACGAGATCCACGTCGACACCAACGCCGACAACGTGGCCCAGACCAGCGAGACCCGCACGCTCCGGCAGTTGCCGCGCGGCACGCAGCTCGACCGGGTGACGATGATCTCGCAGGTCGACACGCTCACGTTCGACATCAGCGGCACGCTCAAGCTCGGCACCCAGGGCGGCACGCTGGTCTACTCCAACCCCGCCGGCCAGCGCGACTCGCTCGTCGTGTCCGCCGCCGGCATCTGCTACCACCCATGAACTCACCGCTCACGACTCCATGGCCGACCCGCCGGCCCCGCGCACGCGTCCGCACGCGGCGCTCGGGCGGCTTCACGCTCATCGAGGTCCTCGTCGCGCTCATGATCTTCGCCACGGGACTGCTGGCGCTGGCGCTGTGCGTGCCCATGGCCACCAAACGCGTGGTCAAGGCGGGCTCACAGACGCGCGCCTCGTCGCTGGCTTCCGAGACGGCCGAGGAACTGCTCACGATCCCGTATGGCGACGGCAGTCTCACGGCCGGCACGCATGACGACCCGTCCAATCCCTACGATGGTGTGTATTACGTGCGCTGGGTGGTCGAGGACGACGCTCCGTCGCTCAACTGCAAGCGCGTCACCGTCAAGGTGGCGCGCGGCTCGGCGAGCCAACCGGCCGAGGCCCGGCTCGTGATCGTCACCGCGCAGTCGGGAGGCTGAGCATGACCATCCGCCCGCGCCACCCGTCCCACGCAGCCGGCTTCGGTCTGCTCGAGCTCATCGTGACGCTCGTGCTCACGACTGTCGTGCTGGGCGGCATCGTGGCCACGTTCCTGCATTCCTCCGATCAGGCCCAGCACCTCACCGTGGTCGCCGACGAGCGGCAGAACGCACGCACCGCGATCCAGCTGATCGAGCGTGAGATCCGCATGGCGGGCTCGGGCTGGGGGCGTGTCGAGATCTACTGCAACGACAGCGCCGGCGCCGGCGACACGCTGCTGGCCGTGAATCCGGGGCCCATCGCGGGCTCGGGGAACGACTCCCTCGTCCTGGTGGGCGCCTGGCAGGCCACGACCACACTCATGAACGACATGGCCACCATGACCTCCGCGACGCGCGTGAAGAGCAACGCGGGTTTCGTCGCGGGTGATCTGTTCATCCTCACCAACGGCACCAGCCGCGCGCACATGCTCATGTGCACGGGGGTGAGTGGCGGCGACCTGATCGCTCACGGCACCGGCTCGCCGTACAACACCGTGAACTCCGGCATCACCGACACGTGGCCCGCCGGTGGCGGCTACCCCGACACGGTCACCAACGTCTACAAGGCCACGATCACGAGCTACTACTTCGACGCCACTTCGTTCCAGAAACCCGCACTCATGCGACACGAGTACGGCACGGCGCCGCAGGTGGTGGCCTACAACGTGGATGGATTCCGCGTCTGGTATCAGATGCAGGATGGAACCTGGACTCGCGACCCGTCGAACATGGACTTCGTCGACAAGGTCGCCCCCGTCGTCTACACGCGGGTCGCGGATTCCCGGCACGCGCCCCAACGCGACAGCGTATGGGCTGCGGTGCAGCCGAGGACTTTCTAGGAGGTTCCATGCGGGGCCAACCCCAGGGGCGGCCGGCACACGCCGGCGGCCTGCACGGCGAGCGCGGCATCGTACTCGCGGCCGCACTGCTGTTCGTGTTGCTGTCGAGCGTGCTCGTGCTGACGTTCATGACTACCACCACCGGCGAGCGTTCGCAGTCCTCGAACGTCCAGACCGCGAAGATCGCACTGTACGCGGCGGACGCCGGCGTGCGTGCGCAACAGCAGATCCTGGCGAACATGGCCAAGGACAAGCTCGACAGCTGTCTGGCAGGCTGGAGTGGCGCTGGCAGCAGCGGCCGCATCGTGACGCAGCCGCAGCTGTTGTTCCCGGTCGGCACGCTGGGGCCGTCCAAGTCGGCCAGCAGTTCGAATCCGCCTTACGCCGCCACGGCGAACGTCACGTTCTCGAGCGCGGCCATCTCGGATACCGCCCAGGTCTACAACTACCTGTTCAACATCACCTCGAGTGGCACCGTGGTGTCGAGCGGCCGGCGCAGCGTGCAATCGCAAGGGCTGCTCCGTGTGAGCGCCACTCGCGGCTCGTTCGCGGACTACCTGCTGTTCATGGACACGTTCCTCATGCCGGACGGCTCCACGATCTGGTTCACGTCGTCGGGCAGCTTCGACGGACGTGTGCACACCAACACGCAGTTCCGGTTCGCGTTCAAGCCCACGTTCCAGGACCAGGTCACGCAGGTGAACAGCAATGCCTGGTACTACAACAACGGCAGTCCGGTCTCACTGAACGCCAACAACAACGGCAGCAAGGACGTCCCCAACTTCTTCGGTGGCTATCTGCGCAGCCAGCTGTCGGTGCCGCTGCCCACGAACTCGTTCAACCAGCAGGCCGCCGCGCTCGGCCTCACCGGCCTCGCCCCCGGCGTGTCACCGACCAACTCCCAGATCAACACCAGGCTCGGGCTGGGCTCGGGCAGTGGCGCGCCTCCGAACAGCATCTACCTTCCGAACGACGGCAGCGGACACCTGACGGGCGGCTTCTATGTGCAGGGCCAGCTCGACAAGGTCAAGATGTGGGCCGACACGCTCGTGAACAAGCAGTACTACCAGTTCACCCAGGGCAGCACTCGGCGCACCGTCGAGGTGGACCCGGTGAACAACACCACCAAGGTGTGGAACGCGCTGTCCACGGCCGGAAGCCCGAGCGCCAGCTACACCGGCACGCCCCCGAACGGCGTGCTGTACACGAACGGCGGCATCACGTCGCTCGTGGGTCCGGACCGGAGCGGCAGCTACGTGAACGCCGCCGTCGCCGAGAACACGAACCTGCTCATCACGGCCACGCAGGACATCGTCCTCAACGGCGACCTGACCTGCGACAGCTTCAACAACAAGAACAACGTGCTGGGCATCTTCTCGTCGAACGGCGCCGTTCGCATCGGCACCTCCGCCCCGACCAACCTGAATGTCGATGCGTTCATCATGGCCACCGGCAGTTCGGGCGCGTTCAGCGTCGACAGCTACGGCGCCGGTTCCCCGCGCGGCAGCATGAACCTGCGCGGCGGCGTGGTGGCCAAGTACTACGGCGCGTTCGGCACGTTCAACAGCAGCGGTGCGATCTCGACCGGGTTCGCCCGCAACTGGCACTACGATCGCCGCGGCCTCGTGCCGCCGTTCTACCCCCAGACCTTGCGTTTCGATGCCGACACACCCACCGCCCGCACCATGGCCTGGAAGGAGATCTGACATGGCATACCGAGAAGCCCCGTCCGGAGGCAGCCGGTGGTTCATGATCCTGAGCCTGCTCGCCATGGCGCTGGCCGTGGTGTTCGTGGGCCGCGAAGTCATGAAGTCGCGGGCGGCCGCCACCGCCACGGCCACCTCGGCCAACACGAGCATCGCCGAGCCGACCTCGACAGGGTTCGTGGACGCGACCGAGAACTCGCCGATCGTGAACGAGGACGAGGACGCCGCGTCCCCGCCGCCGTCACAGCCGGGCAGCGGTGCCGCCCCGGGCGCGGCGGGCACCGACCCCAATGCCGTTCGGAACCAATAGGATCCAGGAGCGCAACGCGGCCGGCCGGACTCCCGGTCGGATCCGTCAGGACCGGGGGGGACAGCCCGCATGGGCTGCCCCCCTGCGGCCTGTGGGGGCGAGCGACCCACGGTCCTTCCGGGCCGGGGCCATCGGCAACTCCATGGGAGTAGACTCGTGGTGTGCCACGCACGGCGGCGTGAGCGGGTGCACCCCTGGAGGAGGCTTCATGCCGACCCGAGTCCTGACCTGTCCCGGCTGTCACGACGTCTCGCTCATCACGCGCGAGCGCACCACGATCGAGATCGATGAATGCCCCTCGTGCCACGGCGTGTGGCTCGACCGGGGCGAGTTGGACAAGCTCATCGCGCTGTCGAGGACCGGGCGCTTGATCGTGCCCGAGCTCTCGCCGTGGGGCGAGGACCACACCCCGAACGACGACGACGAATAGCGCCGCGAAGCGGGCGGCGGCCGTGAGACGGCCACCGCCCAGCGTGCGGACGAGGGGTGGCTAGCCGGCCGACCCCGGCACGGCATCGGCCGGCAGCGCGGCCTCGGGCTCGTGCGCTGCTTCGCGCCGGTGCGACTTGGCGACCACCGTGTACACCGCCGGCACGACGAACAGCGTGAACACCGTGCCGATGACCATGCCGCTCACGAGCGTGATGCCGATACTGTTGCGCGCACCCGCGCCCGGACCGTGCGCGAAGATGAGCGGCAGATGGCCGAACACGGTGGCGGCCGTGGTCATGAGGATCGGCCGCAAGCGAGTGCCCGCGGCTTCGATGACCGCACGCGCCTTGTCGCGGCCCGACTCCTGGAGGTGGTTCGCGAACTCCACGATGAGGATGCCGTTCTTGGCCACCAACCCGACCAGCGTGATGAGCCCGACCTGACTGTAGAGGTTGAGCGACGTGAAGCCCAGGAACGTGAACGCCAGTGCCCCCGACACCGCGAGCGGGGCCGAGCCCGCCAGGATGACGAACGGGTCGCGGAAGCTCTCGAACTGCGCCGCGAGCACGAGGAAGATGAGGATGGCCGAGAGCACGAAGATGCCCATGAACTTCCCGCCTTCGGTGCGCAGTTGGCGCGACTCACCGGCGTAATCGACGTTGTAGCCCGGCGGCAGCAGGTTTCTAGCATCTGTCTCGATCGAAGCCAGCGCCTGCTCCAGCGGCACGCCAGGCGGAATCACCGCTTGGATGCGTACCGCGTTCAGCTGCTGGAAGCGCTTGAGTTCGCGCGGCTGCGTGCTCGTGCGCAGCGAGGCGAACGTCGACAGTGGCACCAGCTTGCCGCCGGGGCCGGTGACGTACACCGACTCGAGCTGCTCCGCCGTGAGCCGTTCGGCGCGTTTGAGCTGCGGGATGACCTTGTAACTCCGACCTTGGATGCTGAAGCGGTTCACGAAGTTGCCGCCCAGCATGCGCGACAGGTCCTGCCCCACCCGGCTCATGTCGACGCCGAGCGTGCGCACCTTGTCGCGGTCGAACACGACTTCGGTCTGCGGCTGGTCGTATTTGAGGTCGGTGTCCACGAACATGAACTTGCCGCTCTTATAGGCGCGCGCGACCAGCACGTTCGCCACGGCCAGCAACTGCTCGGGCTCGGCCGTGGACGAGATCACGACGTCGACCGGAAAGCTGCCGCCACCGGGCAGCGCGGGCGGCACGAGCGCGATGGCGCGGATACCCGGAATCTGCGAGAACCCCTGCGACACCTGCATCTGGAGCTGGGCCGTGCTGCGCTTGCGCTCGGTCCATGGCTTGGTGACCATGCCAGCGAAGCCGCCGCCGGGCGAGGTGATCTGGAAGATGTTCTGCGTCTCGGGAATCGAGTGATAGACGTCGTAGATCCCCTGCGCGAACATCTTGGTCTGGTCGAGTGTGGCGTTCGGGGCCGCCTGCACGATGCCGAAGACGATGCTCTGGTCCTCACGCGGCGCCAGCTCGCGCTGCGTGAACATGTAGAACGGCACCATGAGCAGCACGACGATCACCCACAGCGTGAGCACGACCGGGCGGTTGCGCAGCGTGCCCTCGAGCATGCCCATGTACTTCTGGCGCACCCGCTCGAACTGCCGGTTGATGTGTCCGGCAAAGCCCTTCTCGTTGTCACCCGCGCGCAGCAGGCGCGAGCCCATCATGGGTGACAGCGTCAACGCCACGACGCCCGAGACGATGACCGCGCCGGCGAGCGTGAATGCGAACTCCCGGAACAGCGCCCCGGTGAGCCCGCCCTGCAGCGCCAGCGGCGTGTACACGGCCGCCAGTGTGATGGTCATGGCGATGATCGGCCCCAGCAGCTCGCGGGCCGCCAGGATCGCCGCGTCATACGGGGTGCGGCCCTCGTGCACGTGGCGCTCGATGTTCTCGATCATGACGATCGCATCGTCGACCACGAGGCCCACGGACAGCACGATGGCGAGCAGCGTGAGCAGGTTGATGGTGAAACCCGCGGACTGCATGAGGAACACGGCGCCGATCAGCGAGATGGGAATCGCGATCACCGGGATCACCAGCCCGCGGATCGAGCCCAGGAACAGGAAGATCACCAAGATGACGATGAGCAGCGTCTCGGTGAGCGTCTTGAGCACCTCGTGGATCGAGTCCTCGATGTACTTGGTCGAGTCGTACGGGATGCCCACGGTCATGCCCACCGGCAACTGGGCCTCGAGTTCCTTCACCGCCTTGCGCACCTCGCGAATGACCTCGAGCGAGTTGCTGGTCGGCAACACCCAGATGCCCATGAACGTGGCGGTCTGGCCGTTGAAGCGCACTTCCGACTCGTAGTCCTCCGCCCCCAACTGGACGTCGGCGATCTCGCCGAGCCGGACGACATCACTGCCGTCCTGCGCCACGACCATCTGTTCGAACTCCTCGGCGCTCTTCAGGTCGGTGTTCGCGACCAGGTTCACCGAGGTCATGGTGCCCTTGGTGCGGCCCAGTGCGGACAGCGAGTTGTTGGCCGCGAGCGTGTTCCAGACCTGGGAGGCCGACAGGTTGTGCGCCGCCATGCGATCGGGCTTGAGCCACACACGCATGGCGAACGTGCGTCCGCCCAGCACGTCGGCGCGCTGCACACCGCTCACCGCACTCAGGCGCGGCTGCACCACGCGCACGAGATAGTCGCTGATCTGGTTCTGATCCAGGTCCTTGGCGGCGAAGCCCAGGTACATGGCCGCGAACTGCGCGTCGGCGGTCTGCACCTGGATGACCGGCGCCTGAGCCTCGGGTGGCAGGTCGTTGCGCACCTGCGCCACCTTGGCCTGGATCTGCGTGAGCGCGTCATTGGTGTTGTAATTGAGCTTCAGGTGCACGGTGATCGTGCTGATGCTCTGGGCGCTGGACGACTCGATGTAGTCGATGCCGTCCGCGCTGGCGATGACACGCTCGAGCGGCGAGGTGATGAACCCGCGCACGAGGTCGGCATTCGCGCCCACGTAGGCGGTGCTCACGGTGACCACGGCGACGTCGGTACGCGGGAACTGCCGCACGCTGAGCGAGCGGATGGACTGCAACCCGGCGATCAGGATGACCAGGTTGACGACGATGGCCAGGACCGGCCGGCGGATGAACAGGTCGGTGAGGCGCATCAGTTGTCTTCCGGACGCGGGGAGCGGCTGTTGCTAGGCTGGGTCTTGTTATTGACCACGACGGCCGCACCCGGACGCAGCTTGAAGACGCCCGACGTCGCAACCTCCTGCCCCGGCTGGACGCCGTCGAGGATGGCGACCTGGTCCCCCTGCTGGCGGCCCAGTTTCACGAACTGCTGGCGCACCGTGCGGGTCGGCTTGCCGTCGGCACCCTTCGTGTCCTCGAGGATGAACACCGAGTTGCCGTAGGGCGCGTAATTGATGGCCGAGATCGGCAACGCCACGGTCGACGCGCCCATGCCCACGACGACCTGCACGGTCACGTACGCACCCGGACGCAGGAGTCCGCGCGTGTTCTGGAACGTCGCCTGCACATTGACGTTGCGCGTCTCACTGCTGATGACCGGATCGATCGCCGTGACGCGGCCCGAGAATGCGTTGCCGCCGTCGACGGTGGCGTGCGCGACCGCACCGGGACGCACCACGGTGGCATTCTGCTGCGGCACGGAGAAGTTGACGTACACGGCCTCGAGCGACTGGAGCGGCACCACGGGGTCGCCGCTGCGCACGTACTGACCGACATTGACCTGACGGATGCCCGTCTGGCCCCCGAACGGCGCGCGGATCGTCTTGCGGTCGATGGCCGCCTGCGCCTCCGCCACCGCGGCCTCGGCCTGCTGGTACTGCGCCTTCTGCACGTCGTACTCGGCCTGCGCGATGGCGTT
>JBEBGT010000628.1:0-2204 GCA_040081365.1 Candidatus Eiseniibacteriota bacterium
GAACCCGGGCCGGCCCACGCCCGCGCTGGGGAGCGGCCGACTCGTGCCCCGGCCCGGGTTCTGCTAAGTGTTCCAACGACCGAATCCGATCGGAGGATCGTCCGTGAACCGTTCCCTGCTCCGCTGTGCTGGCCTCGCCGCCCTGCTGCTCGCCGCCGTGCCCGGGCTCACCGCCCCGACCGCCGACCCGGGTGCCATCGTGCAGGCCGAGCGTGCGTTCGCCGCGCAGGTCCGCACGCAAGGCGTGCGGGCCGGCTTCCTGGCCTGGCTGGCCCCGACGGGCGTGGTGTTCCGCCCCGGGCCGGTGATCGGGCGGACCAGCTACCAGAAGCAGCCCCCGGGCTGGAACGGCCTGCTGGCCTGGCACCCGGTACGCGCCGCGATCAGCGCCGACGGCACGCTGGGCTGGAGCACCGGCCCGTGGACCTGGAAGCGCGACAGTACGCAGAAGAAGGTCGATGCGTTCGGCGAGTACATGAGCGTGTGGCGGAAGCAGCGCGACGGTTCGTACAAGGCGGTGCTCGACTGCGGCATCGGCCATGGCGACCCCGACCGCGACGAGAACGACGTGGTGTTCTCGGCGCCCGTGCCGGGAACCGGGCTGGGCTCGCGCCCGCTCGCCGCGCGGCAGTCGCTCTACCAGGCCGACGCCAACTTCGCGAAGCTCGCCGCCACCGAGGGCATCCCGGGTGCCATCGCGCGCTACGGCGCCGACGACCTGGTGGTGTTGCGCGAGGGCGCGCAGCGCTTCACGGGCCGGAACACGGCACAGGACTCCGTGCGCGCCCGGCGCGAGAGCGTGGCCAAGCTCATGTCGAACGCGCAGTACATCGCGGACTCCGGCGACCTCGGCTACACCTACGGTTCGTACGTCACCGGCACGCTCGCCGCGCCCGACTCGGCCTACTATGTGCACGTCTGGCATCGCGGCGCCGCGGCCACCTGGCGGCTGGCGTTCCAGTGCGTGATGCCGGTGCCGAAGCCCGCCAAGAAGAAGTAGAGCAGCGCAAGCCGCTCGGCTCGCGCTCGGCGGCGCTGCGGACCGCGGAGGACTCCGCCGGACTCAGCGCAACGGGTAGAGCCAGACGAACACGTAGAAGCCCTGGAGCACCAGCAGGGTGAGCGCGCTGAGCGGCACGAGCCCGTGCCAGTCCCGGGCCCGCGCCACGAGCACGGGTGCTGCGCCCGCCACGAGCAGCGGGAAGAACCCCATCCACAACCGGCCCGCCTCGCCCTTGGTCTGGCCACCGACATCGAGCACGGCCAGCGTCAGTGCGGTGGCCGCGAGCACGGCCGAGGCACCGTCCAGCGCCGCGGCACGGGCACCACGTACGATCGCGCGCCAGTCCACGCCGGCGAACAGGCACAGGGCGGTCGGCAGCCCCAGCGCCACCACACACTCGAGCGGATTGAGCGCCACCCAGAGCGGCAGGCTCCGGTGAGCGAGGATCGCGCGATGCTGGGCCATGCCGGCCGCGAACATGGCCAGCGGACGCAGGCCCGAGCTGGCGGCCCAGCCCAGGAGCGCCGCCAGCGGTGCGATGAGCAATGCCGCGGCCAGCAGTTCGCGCCGCGTGCGCCGCGCGGGCTGCCCCCACGTCAGCAGCGGCACGAGTCCGAGTGTCAGGAGCAGGGCCAGGTTGCCGTAGGACAACGCCACCAGCAGGGCCACGACGGCACCCGCGACGAGCGCCCAACCGAGCGCGCGGTCGCGACGCAGCCAAGCGCTCGTGGCGAGCACGAACAAGACCGGGTACAGCACATCGACCGCGGGAAAGTAAACGAGCGGCGCGGCGATCCACGGCACCCAGGCGGCCGCGTGCAGGGCGCTGTCGGCATCGGCGAATGCGCGCACCAACCCATAGCACGCGATCGGCAGCAGTGCGGTGGCGAGCGCGAGCACCCCGGTGAGCAGCCACAGCCCGTGGATCACGTCGTCGCTGAGCGGCCGGGCTGCGAGCTCGGGTGCGATCTCGACGCTGCCCGCGGCCACGCTGCGGGCCAGTTCGGCACCTTCGTCGAAGCGGCCACCCAGCACCCAGGCCACGCCGCGCGCGAGTGGCGCGGCGACGGGACTGGCACCCGCGCGAATGGCCGCCCGGAACAGGAGCGGCCACACGGGCGAGTGCGTGCGCGCATGCATGGGATACGTGTGCAGCCGGTCGGCGTGCTGGCGTGCGAACTCCGGTGCATCGTCGATGGTG
>JBEBGT010000117.1:0-8423 GCA_040081365.1 Candidatus Eiseniibacteriota bacterium
GCGCCGGGCGGCCGGCTCGTGGTCGAGACCACGCCGAATCCCTGCCCGCTGGGCAAGCTGCTCTTCCCCTACTACTACCTGCGCAACCGCCTCGGCACGCGCGCCTCGGACTACGCCAAGAACCGGCTCAAGCTGCCCGCGCTCCTTGAGCACGCCCGCGCGCTCGGCGTGTCGAGCGGCGTGGTGGAGCCGCCGCTCGTCGAACTGGCGGCCGATGCCGCGCTCGCCGCGGGCGGGCCGCTGGTGCGTGCCGAGCGCGACCGCGTGCTGGCGTACGGCGAACGTCTGGCCGCCGCGCTGTTCGCGGCCGCACTGGTGAAGCGCGGCGTGCCGGCGCATGCCGTGCATGCGGGCGAGGCCGGGCTCGTCACCGACGAGCGCTTCGGGCAGGCGCATCCGTTGCCCGAAGCCCCGGCGCGGCTGCGCGCGGGCTTCGCGGTGCGCACCGGCGTTCCCGTGGTGACCGGCTTCATCGGCTGCACGGCCGATGGTCGCACCACCACACTCGGGCGCGGCGGTTCGGACTATTCGGCGGCGTTCCTGGGTGCTGCGCTCGGCGCGCGCGAGATCCAGATCTGGACCGACACGAGCGGCATGCTGAGCGCCGATCCGCGCGTGGTGCCGGAAGCGCGCCCCGTGCCGCGGCTGAGCTTCGCCGAGGCGTGCGAGTTGGCGTACTTCGGTGCCAAGGTGCTGCATCCGAAGACGCTGCTGCCCGCCATGGAGCGCGGCATCGCGGTGCGCATCCTGAACACGGCGCGCCCCGACGATCCGGGCTCGCTCATCACGTCGGATGCCGAGACCACGGCGCACGGTTGGCGCGTGAAGAGCATCGCGTCCAAACAGGGCATCACCGCGGTCACCATCGCGTCCACGCGCATGCTGCTGGCGCACGGCTTCCTGGCCCGTGTGTTCGAGGTGTTCGGCCGGCATCATGTGGTGGTCGACATGGTCACGACGTCCGAGGTCTCGATCTCGGTGACGGTGGACGACACGGCGCGACTGGCCGAAGCGCTGGCCGAGCTCGAAGCGATCGGCCGCGTCGAGGTGCGCACCGGCCTCGCGGTGGTCGCCGTGGTGGGCGAGGGCGCGCCCACGCAGGTGGGGCTCGCGGGCCATGTGTTCACGCTGCTGGGCGGTGTGGGCGTGCCGGTCGAGATGATCTCGCAGGGTGCGTCGCGCGTGAACCTGTCGTTCGTGGTGGCCGAAGCGTATGCGGCGCGCGTGGTGCGGCTGCTGCACCGCGGGCTCGGGCTCGACGCGGACGCCGATGTTGCGGCCGGCGAGGGCGTGACGCAGGGCTGAACGCGGGTTGCCTGACGTCCGGGGCCGCCCTAATCTCGCCGCAATTCCGGCACCACCCCGCTCTGCGCGCCTATCGGCCGTGGTCCCCGTCCTTCCAAGAAAGTCCCGCCCATGCACTCGCTCCAGCCCGCTCGCTTGAAGCCCAGCGTTACGCTCGACTCGCTGCCCGGCCCGCGCCCGACCGACATCGCCGCCGCCGGCACGGCTGGCCCGCAGGCCAGCACGGCGCTCGTGAAGGGCAAGGCGCTGGTGTTCTGGGACCCCAAGGTGCCCGGCAAGAAGCTGGACGCGATCGACACCGACCAGATCACGCCGGCGGCCGACTGCGTGAGCGAGTCGCTCGAGACGCTGGACGAGCGCTGGAAGGCGGGCTCGTTCCGCTATCTCATGCCGGACTTCCGTGCGCGTGTGCACGCGGGCCACAACTTCATCGTGGCGGGCGACCGCTTCGCGATCGGCAGCTCGCGCGAGATGAGCCCCGCGGGCCTGAAGGGCGTGGCCGAGGAGAAGGGCCTCGAGATGGTCGTGGTCTGCGGCCACAACATGGGCGATATCTTCCGGCGCAACAGCTTCAATCTGGGGCTGCACGTGGTGCAGAGCCCGGATGCCGTGATGGACGCGCAGGACGGTGACGAGTTCACGTTCGACCCGGACTCGCGCCGGCTCACGAATGTCACGCGCGGCAAGATCTACGATCCCGTGCCCCTGACTCCCAAAGAAGACGAGATCCGGCGTTCGGGCGGCATCTTCGCGATCGGCCGGCGCGAGTTCCGCGAGAGCGCGGGGCGCAAGCCGGAGATCGGGTGGCCGGACGCCGCCACGGCGCGCAAGCTCACCACCAGCGAGCAGATCCTGTGGGCGCATCGCGTCGACAAGAACGCCGAGGTGCGCGCCGGAGCCACGCTGCGCATCTACGCCGACCTGCTGCCGGCGTCCGACGGCACGGCGCCGTTCAGCATCCACACGTTCAACCAGATCACCGGCGGCAACACGATCTGGCCGCGCCAGATCGCGGTCGCGAACGATCACTTCGTGTTCACGGGCGTCGACTCGGACGACAAGCAGACCGGCATCGGCCGGCAGTTCGCCGCCATGCACGGCATCGAGAAGCCGTACTACGCCACGCCCGGTGACGGCATCTTCCATTTCTATTTCCCGGAGCAGGGCCTCGTGTATCCGGGCATGATGATCCCGGGCGCGGACTCGCACAGCCGGGCATACGGCGCCTATGGCGCCATCGGCATCGGCGTGGGCTCCACGACGCTCGGCTTCGGCTGGAGCACCGGGCACATCTACACGACGGTCGCCAAGCCGCGGCGCGTGGTGTTCAAGGGCGAGCTGCAGCCGTGGGTGACAGGAAAAGACCTGGTGCTCGAGTTGCTGCGGCGCTGGGGCGCCAAGCAGTCGCAGGGCATGAGCGTCGAGTTCGTGGACGCGCAGATGCAGCTGCCGATCGCCTACCGCAACACCATCTGCAACATGATGGCCGAGGCCGAGAGCTGGAACGGCATCTTCGCGCCCGACGACATCACGTACGCCTGGTTCGACGCCAAGGGCATGAAGGGCCTGCCGTACCCGCGCATCGCCCCGGGCGCCGACGTCGAATGGGCGCTCGATGAGACGCTGGTGCTCTCGGACGTGCGCCCGATGATCGCCAAGCCATTCAGCCCCGGCAACGCGTTCCCGGCGGAGGACGTGGCGAAAGAACGCCTCACGTTCGACAAGGCCATGATCGGCTCGTGCACGAATGGCGGGTATGACGATCTCTTGAGTGCTGCACTGGTCCTGCGCGCCGCGCGTGCCGCGGGCATGAAGACCGCTGCGAAAGAGTTCGTGATCTTCCCCGGCTCGGGCGGCGTGAAGCAGCAGATCGAGCGCCCCGACGCGCGCCTGAACGGCGAGAGCATCGCCGAGGTGTTCCGCTCGGTGGGCGGCGGCATCCGCGAGAGCTGGTGCGGCCCCTGCTTCGGCCAGGGCCCCGACTCCTTGAAGCCCGGCCAGCGCGCGATCACCAGCTTCAACCGCAACTGGACGAACCGCATGGGGCTCGGCGGCGAAGGCTATCTCGCCTCCCCGAGCGTGGTGGCCGCGAGCGCGATGCTCGGCTACATGGCCCCGCCCAGCGAACTCGGGTTGCAGTGGCAGGCGGAGGCGTTCGCGGTCTGAGCCTGCGCTGGGATTGACCCAGGCAGCAGCGAGAGCCGTGACGACGAAAGAGCTCGCGGCCCTCGCGTGCGCCGCGTCCCCTGTTGTGTGAGTCATCGCACTCCGAAAGTGGTCCCATCCTATTGCGACTGCGCGCGGAATTCGTCGGGTCAGATGACGCCAGCGTCTGATGACCCGACGAACTCGGTGATATCGAGCACAACGACAGGGCCACTTCGCACGGGGCACGTTCACGCCCGAGCCGCGAGCGAAGCAAGCGGCGCTGCACGCCCGGACCACCCTGCACACCAGCAAGGGTGCGGGGGTCGATACGGTGACGAGTATGTTCTCCTCGTCACCGTATCGATCCCCCCGCCCTTGCGGTGAGTCGCCGGAGATCGCCGAAGGCTCCACTCGCTGCGCCAGCCGCCGGCCCTCGACTTGCCATGCGTCCCGCCAGCGGGCAGGTTGTCCCGCATGCTCCCTTGGACCGAACTCGGCCGTACCGACATCCCCGGCAGTGATCAGCCCATGATCCTGGCGCAGCGCGGGGACGAGTACATCATCCGTGTCGGCGCCACGCCGCTCATGAGCAGCCGCATGCACGACTCCGAGGACGCGCTCGCCCAGGGCGCCTGCCAGCGCATCCAGAACCGCGACGGGGCGCGCATCGTCGTCGGCGGACTCGGCATGGGCTTCACGCTCGCGGCTGCCCTGCGCGCGCTGCCCCCCACGGCCGAAGTCCTGGTCGCCGAGCTCATGCCCGCCATCGTGCAGTGGAACCGCGGCCCGCTCGCCGAACTTGCCGGCCGGCCGCTCGCCGACAAGCGCGTGACCGTGGCTGTGGGCGATATCGCGCCCATGATCCATGGCGCCAACAAGATGGTCGACGCGATACTATTGGATGTCGACAACGGCCCGAGCGCATTGACGCGTCCCACCAACGCACGGCTCTACGGCCCCGAAGGCTTGAAGGCCACCCTGCGCAGCCTGCGGCCGCATGGCGTGCTCGCCGTGTGGTCCGTGGCCCCCGACGATGCGTTCACGCAGCGGTTGAACACCGCCGGTTTCATCACCGAGGTCACCACCGTGCGCGCGCACGCCGGCAAGGGCTCGCGCCACGTGCTGTGGTTCGCGCGGCGTTCGGGCAAGGAATGACATGGCGCTGCTGAGTCTGTTGGACTTGCAGTACGAGATCGCCGGGCAGCACCTGCTCGACGGCGTCACCCTCAACATCGAGCCGGGCGAGCGCATCGGGTTGCTGGGACGCAATGGCGCCGGCAAGTCCACGCTGCTGCGCATCGTCGAGGGCGTGCTGCCCCCGGACTCCGGCACCGTGATCAAGGCGCCCGGCTTCAGCGTGTCGGGCCTGCCGCAGGATGTGCCCACCGATCTCGCCGGTAGCGCGCGTGACTGGCTGCATCACACCTGCGGGCACGCCGCGCACGAGAAGGCGTGGGAACTCGAGGCGCGCATCGAACGCGCCGCGGCCGAGTTCACGGTCGATCTCGACGCCGAGGTCGCGGCGATGTCGGCGGGCTCCAAGCGCCGGCTCCTGCTGGCGGCCGCGTTCTCGCGCGAGCCCGAGCTCTTGATCCTCGACGAGCCCACCAACCATCTCGACGTGCGCAGCATCGAGCGGCTGGAGCAACGCCTGTTCGAACGCCGCGGCACGTTGCTGTTCGTGACGCACGATCGCGACTTCCTGCGACGGCTCGCCACGCGCATCCTCGACCTCGACCGTGGCGTGTTGCGCAGCTATGCATCGGGCTACGACGCCTACCTGGTCACGCGCGAGCAGGAAGCCGAGGCCGAGGCCAACCGCGACGCGCTGTTCGACAAGAAGCTCGCCGAAGAAGAGGCCTGGGTGCGCCGCGGCATCAAGGCGCGCCGCACCCGCAACGAGGGCCGCGTGCGCGCACTGGAACAACTGCGCCGCGAGCGCGCCGCCCGGCGCGACGAGACCGGCATCGTGAAGGCCCAGCTCCAGGACGCGGACCGTACCGGACGCATCGTCATGAGGGCGCGCGGGCTGGGCTATCGCTGGAACCCGGATGCGTCGCCCACCGTGACCGGCTTCAACGCCAGCATCATGCGCGGCGATCGCATCGGCATCCTGGGGCCCAACGGCTGCGGCAAGACAACGCTGCTCCGGCTGCTGCTGGGGCAGCTCGCGCCCACCGAGGGCACCGTCACGCACGGCACCAAGCTCGAGGTCGCGTACTTCTCGCAGCTCCACGACACGCTCGATCCCAACCGGACGCTCGCCGAGAACGTGGCCGAGGGCCGCGACTTCATCCAGGTGGGCGAGGGCAAGCGTCACGTGGTCGGCTACCTGCGCGACTTCCTGTTCTCCGAAGACCAGATCCGCGGGCCCATCACGCGGCTCTCGGGTGGCGAGCGCAACCGTCTGCAGCTCGCGCGCATCCTGGCGCGGCCCTGTAACGTGCTGGTGTTGGACGAACCCACCAACGACCTCGACATCGAGACGCTCGAGATGCTCGAGGACTGGCTCATGGGCTTCACGGGCACACTGCTCGTGGTGTCGCACGATCGTGCGTTCCTGGACGAGGTCGTCACCAGCACGTGGGCGTTCGAAGGCAGCGGCGTGTGGCAGGAGTACGTGGGCGGTTACGCCGACTGGCTGCGCCAGCGCAAACCCGAACTGGTGAGCACGGCGTCGGGGGGCAAGCGCGGCCGCGGCGCGGTCGGGGCACCCGCCGTCGCGGCTCCCCGCCGCGTGTCGTTCAAGCTCAAGCACGAGCTCGCCGAACTGCCCGCGCGCATCGAGAAGCTCGAACTCGAGCGCTTCCAGCTCTTCGAACGCATGTCGGCGCCCGACTTCTATGCGCAGAGCGGGCCCGAGATCGCCCGCGTGCAAGGGGAGCTGGCCGCGGCCGAGGTGGCCCTCGAGGCCGCCATGACGCGCTGGGTCGAACTCGAGGAACTGGTGAACGGCGGCGAGGCGGAATAGCGCGAAGGCCCCGTCCGCGAACGGACGGGGCCCCGCGTGTGACGAACCGGTGGAGAGACCGGACGTCACGTGAGGCGTGCTAACGCACGAACACCATCTTGCGGACCTGCGACTGGTCGCCCGTCTTCAAGCGGTACATATACGCACCGCTCGGGACCAGCCGGCCGGCGCGATCGGCGCCGTTCCAGTTCACCACGTGCTCACCCGCGGCGAACTTGCCCTGGGCGATCGTGGCGACTTCGCGGCCCGCGAGGTCGAACACCGTCAGTTCGACGTCCTTCGCAGTCGCGAGCGAGAACTTGATGCGCGCGGAGCCCACGGCCGGATTGGGCTGAGCCGCTGCCAGCTGCACGGCCGGCCGCGCCGCCGCCGACGAGATGCCGCCGTTCGCCGCCACCGCCGCCGGAGCGGTCTTGCTGATCAGCATCGGGCGCATCATGTCGTTGTCTTCATGGTCGAGGATGTGGCAGTGCCACACGTAGCCCGGCCCGCCGTGATAGCCGAAGCCGTCGTTCGACACGTCCATACCAGCGCTGGGATCGAAGTCGAACAGGTTCATGCCGGCCGCCAGCGTGCCGCCCGACTGGCGGTTCGCATCCTGCGGCGCCACACGCACCAGGACGCGCGTGACCTGGCCGGGGTTCATGCGGAACGTGTCCTTCCAGCCGTTCTCGTTGGCGTCCACCGCCATGGGCGAACCCAGCAGGTACGGCGTCACGTCCGGATTGCCACCGATCTTGTTGCCCGTGGCCGCCGACTTCTCGTCGTAGGGCAGCGGGGGCCCCATGCCTTCCATCGGCATGCCGTACACGCCCATGTAGCCATCGACGTCGAAATCCTGGCGCGACAGCACCTGGAACTGCACGAGGTGCAGGTGAATGGGGTGCGTGTCACCCGTGAGGTTGATGATCTCCCACAGTTCGGTGTCGCCGACCGTGAGGTTCTCGGTCGTGACGTGCTCCCACATGGTGTTGTTGACGAACCCTGCGATGGGGCCGTTGGCACCCATCTGCTCGTTGAGCGT
Organism: Candidatus Eiseniibacteriota bacterium; assembly: GCA_040081365.1. GTDB lineage: Bacteria > Eisenbacteria > RBG-16-71-46 > RBG-16-71-46 > RBG-16-71-46 > JAIOPA01. The sequence goes on from JBEBGT010000117.1 coordinate 7,449, forward strand.
CAGCGCACGCGTGATCTGCGCGGGCGCGGCCGGACGCTCGATCGGGCTGCGGCGCAGCCGCGACGAGCGCGCCGGGTTGAAGCTGCTGTCGAACGTGCCCGTCACCGTGCGGCCGACCTTGAACAGCATGATCTGCCCCGTGGTGGCCGGATCGACCGGATCGCCATCAGGATACGGGCCATTGGCGAGGTTGGTCATCAGCACGTTCTGGCCCGCGAGGCGCGAGAAGTCGATGATCAGGTCCATGCGCTCGCCCGGCGCGATCACGAGTGGCGTCCCGCTGGTGTTGAGCGCCACGGGCGCGTCGAGCAGGCCGCCGTCGGTGCCGATCTGCCAGATGGTGGGCTCGGCCGCACCGGGACGCGGATCGGCCAGGTGCAGTTCGTAGAAGCGCGCATTCGAGCCGTTCACGAGCCGGAACCGGTAGCGGCGCGGCTCGACCTGCAGGTACGGCCAGCTCTTGCCGTTCACCACGATCACGTCGCCGAAGAACTCCGGCACCCAGAACGGGTGGATCTCGGGGTTCACGCCCTCAGCCGGGAACAGCAGCTGGCCGTTGGTGTCGAACATGCGGTCCTGCAGGATCAGCTCACGCTCGTACGGGTTGCCGTACTTGTCGGTGTGGATGTCGAACGGACCGCCCGGCAGGTTGCCCGGTTCGTTGAAGACATCCCGCAGCATGTAGCCCGCGGCGAGCCCGGCGTACACGGTGGTGCGCGTGGCCCCCAGCGTGTGGTCGTGGTACCAGAGCATCGCGGCTTCCTGCGAGTTCGGGTACGTGTAGGTGTCCGTCACGAAACCCGCACCCTTCTGCGCGAAGTTCGGCGTCCACCATGCGTCGGGGCCGCCGTCGGTGCTGGACGGCGTCTCGGCACCGTGCAGGTGCGCGACCGCCGGCACCGGACCCGAGTAGGGCGCGGTCGAGCCGTGCTGACCCAGCGGATCGGCCCAGTGCATGGTCTGGTCGATCGTGAT
>JBEBGT010000118.1:0-8417 GCA_040081365.1 Candidatus Eiseniibacteriota bacterium
GCTTCCTCGGGCACGAGCTCGAGGAGTCGTGGCGCATCACCAGCAGCCGTACCACCACCGACGAGATCCGCCTGGCGCTTGAGGGCATGCTGCGCACCGGAGCCGCGGGCTGTCCGAGCGTGCTGTGCTCGGTGGTGCCGGCGCAGACGCGCCCGTGGGCCGAGGCGCTGCGCCAGCTCACCGGCCGCGATCCGCTGCGGGTGACGGCCGCCACGTCGCCGATCGCACTGCAAGTGACCGAGCCCGACAGCGTGGGGCCCGACCGCATCGCGAACGCGCTCGCCGGCCGGGTGCTGCATGGCTCGCCGTGCATCGTCATCGACCTCGGCACCGCCACCACGTTCGACTGCGTGTCCAAGCAGGGCGCGTTCGTGGGCGGAGCGATCGCCCCCGGCATGGGCACGGCGTCGGACGAACTGTTCCGCCGCGCGGCGCGACTGTCGAACATCGAGCTGCGCCGGCCCGAACGCGCCGTGGCGCGCACCACGAGCGAGAACCTGCGCGTGGGTGTGCTGTGGGGCTACGCGGGTCTGGTCGACGCGCTGGTGCGCCGCATGCGCAACGAACTGGGCGGCCGCCCGAAAGTCGTGGCCACCGGGGGGCTCGCGCGGCTCGTGGCGCCGGAGTGCGAGACCGTCGATCTCGTGGATGACGGCCTCACCTTGAAGGGCTTGCGCTTGTTCTGGGAGGCGTCGCGATGAAGTGTGCCGGGAACGTACGGTGGCGTGCGTGGGTGCGTGGCGCCATGACGGGGATGTCCGTGGTGTTGGCCGCGGCAGCGATCGCGCAGCCGGCGCGCGAGGGCGCGGGAAGCGCACCGGGGCCCACGAGCACCACGCCCGCGGCCCGGCCCGTCCGCGCGCCGCGGGGTCCCAACGCCATGGCGCTGCCGCGCTCGCTGCCGAAGCGCGGCGCGGTCGATGGCCGCGACACCATGGCGGTGCGCGCTCTGGTGCGCACGCTCGCCGACCCGCGCTGGGAAGGGCGCGGCATCGGCACCGCTGGCATCGACTCGGCCGCGCACTGGATCGCCGCGCGGCTGCGCGCCGCGGGCTTCGCACCGGCGGGCGACAGCGGCGGCTGGTACCAGTCGTTCGACGTCACGACCGGCGTGGTGGCCGAAGCGCCGTGCGTGCTGCAGACGGGTGGTCGGCGATTCGAACTGGGCGATGCGCTGCAGCCGCTCGGGTTCTCGAACAACGGCACGGCGCACGCGCGCGTGGTGTTCGCGGGCTACGGCATCACGGCCCCGGGTTACGAGTGGGACGACTACGCGGGCCTCGATGCGCGTGATGCCATCGTGCTCGTGCTCACCAACGAACCCGGCGAGATGGACAGTACGAGCCGGTTCGACGGCAACCTCAATACGCCGTTCGCGGACCTGCGCACCAAGGCCATCAACGCGCGCGAGCATGGCGCGCTCGGCCTGCTGGTGGTGAACGGTCCGCAGCATCATGCCGGCGAGCCGGTGCGCGCCCCGGCCAAGGACGGCGAAGGCTACATGTCGAGCGGCATGCTGGCGGCGTGGATCTCCGAGGCGGCGGCGGACGCGCTGCTGCAGTCGGCCGGGCTCGACCTGGCGCGCGCGCAAGCGGCGATCGAGTCGGCCAAGGCTCCGCACTCGTTGGCGCTGGTCGACAGCGTGTCGCTCACGCTCAACGTGCGCCGCACGCGCGCCACGACGCGCAACGTGGTGGGCATGCTCGCCGGGCGCGACACCGCGCGCACCCTGGTACTGGGTGCGCATTACGATCATCTGGGGATGGGCGGGCCCAGCTCGCTGTCCCCGAACGTGCGCGCCCCGCACGTGGGGGCCGACGACAACGCCTCGGGGGTGTCGGCCATCCTGGCCGCGGCCCAGCGGCTCGGGCTCCAGGCGCGCCGCGGCTGGAAGCCAGTGCACAGCGTGGTGGTCACAGCGTTCAGTGGCGAGGAGATCGGGCTCGTGGGTTCGGCGCACTTCTGCGACGACCCGCCCCGGCCGCTCGGGACGATCGAGGCCATGGTGAACCTCGACATGGTCGGCCGACTGCGCGACGACAAGCTCCAGGTGATGGGTGTGGGCACCGCACCCGAGTTCCCCGGGCTCGTCGAGCGCATCAACACGGCACTGCCCGCGGCGCACTTCGCGCTCAAGCCCAGCGAGGACGGCTACGGGCCGTCGGACCACCAGTCGTTCTACAAGAAGAACATCCCGGTGCTCATGCTGTTCACCGGCGCGCACGCCGACTACCACAAGCCGAGCGACACCTGGGACAAGATCAACGCCACCGGGCTCGCGCGTGTGTCGGCCTATGCGCAGGCACTGGTCGAGTCGTTGGATGTGCGGCCCAGACCCGTGTTCACCAAGGCCCGGTCGGATGCCTCGCCGGGCCGCATCGCCGGCGGCGGGGGCTACGGCGCCTACCTGGGCACGATCCCCGACTACATGCAGACCGAGGGCGGCGTGCTGCTGTCGGGCGTGCGCGACGGCAGTCCCGCGCAAAAGGCGGGTCTGCAGGCCAACGACGTCATCGTGCGGTTCGATGGCATCCGCGTGGACAACATCTATGACTACACGTTCGCCCTGCGCACGCGAAAGCCAGGGCAGGACGTGCGGATCACCGTGCAGCGCTCGGGCAAGGATGTGGACCTGATCGCGACACTCGGCAGGAGGAATTGAAGATGAGAGCGATCCCCGTGGCCGCGCTGGCGGCTGTGATGTTCCTGGCGGTAGCCGCCCCCAAACCGGCGCCGTTCCGTCCCGTGCCGCCGACCGCGGCCCCGGCCGACTCGCTCATCCGCACGGGCGAGGGCCACTTCGCGCACCTGTGGCAGCTCACCTTCGGCGGCCAGAACGCCGAGGCGTACTGGAGCAGTGACGGCACCAAGTTCGTCTGGCAGTGGACCCAGGACGGCTATCCCTGCGACCAGCAGTACGTGTACGACCTGCGTACCGGTCAGCAGACGCGCGTCAGCACGGGCACGGGGCGCACCACGTGCGGCTACTTCTATGACCGCGACCAGCGCGTGCTGTTCGGTTCCACGCACGCGGGCGGGGATTCGTGCCCGCCGCCGCCGGACATGAGCCACGGTTACATCTGGGCGATCTACCCGACTTACGACATCTGGACCGCCAAGGCCGACGGCAGCGACCTGAAGCGCTTGTTCGCGCACGATGGCTACGACGCCGAAGGCACGATGAGCGTCGATGGCAAGTGGATGGTGTTCACCAGCAAGCGCGACGGCGATGTGGACCTCTACAAGATGCGCATGGATGGCACCGGGCTCACGCGGCTCACGCACTCGGTGGGCTACGACGGCGGAGCGTTCTTCTCGCACGACGGCAAGCGCATCGTGTGGCGCACGTACCGCACCGAGGACTCCACGGCCAACGCCACGTTCGCGAAGCTGTTGGCGCAGGACCTGGTGAAGCCGTCCAAGATGGACCTGTGGGTCATGAACGCCGACGGCACGGACCCGCGCCGCATCACCGACAAGCCCGGGGCGTCGTTCGCGCCCTACTTCACGCCGGACGACAAGAGCATCATCTACTCGTCCAACTGGCCGGACCCGCGCAGCCGCAACTTCGACCTGTGGTTGGTGAGCGATCGCGGGGGCGAGCCGGTGCCGGTGACGCGCGATCCGGACTTCGATGGCTTCCCGATGTTCAGCCCCGACGGCCACTGGTTGCTGTTCTGCTCGAACCGCGGCGGCAAGGTGGCGGGCGAGACGAACGTCTTCCTGGCGGAGTGGCGCCCCTGAGCTCGCGCCGCTCGCGCACGCATCCGGCGGTCCCCGGGGGCCGCATCCTCGGCGTGGCGTTGCTCGCGCTGTTCCTGTTCGCGCGCTTCGGCGACGCGTTCCGGATGCCGTTCCTGAACGACGACTATGTCTTCCTGGACCACGTCGCGGGCAAGGGGTTCGCCTCGCTGTGGGGCTTCCGCGACCTGGCGTTCCATTGGTGGCGCCCGTGGTCGCGGGAGTTCCACTACTGGTGGCTGCAGCGCGCGTTCGGTCCGGCCGAGGCCCCGTTCCACCTCATGAGCCTGCTGCTGTCGTGCGGCGTGCTCACGGCGTTCTGGGCGCTCGCGCGCCGGTTGGCCGGCGCGCCGGCGGCCGCGATCGCGGTGGCGGGTGCGGTCACGCTGCCGGGTTGGGGCCTGCTCATGCTGTGGGCGGCGGGAGCACAGGACCTGTGGATGTTGTTGCTGTCGCTGCTCGCGCTGCTGGCGTGGCGCGCCGACCGCATCGCGTTCGCGGCGGTGCTCTACGCGCTGGCACTGGCCAGCAAGGAGACGGCCGCACCCCTGGCGCTGCTGTTCCTGGCCCACGATCGCTGGGTGGCGCGCAAGGCCTGGCCGGACACGATCGTCCGCATGGTGCCCGCGATGCTCGTGGGTCTGGTGTGGGCGTTCGCGCATCCCATGGTGCTGGGCCGGTTGTTCGCACATGCGCCGCTGAGCACCGAGCCTTCACCGGCTGCGATCTCGCCGTGGGCGGCGGTGGCCAAGAGCGCACTGTCGGCGTTCTCGCTCGACGTGATACCGACGCCGGATGGCGGCTGGAAGACGATCTGGTGGGACGCACTGCGCGGCGCGCTGCTCGTGTTGTGCTTCATCGAACTGCTGGCGCGCCCCGACGCGCGCCCCAGTGACATGCTGGGCGGCACGCGTGCGGCCCGCCTGCGCGGCGTGATGCCGTTCGGGCTTGCGTGGTGGGCGTGCGGCACACTGCCGTTGCTGCTGCCCGGACTCGGCTGGCACGCCTATTACGCGCACTTCGCGGCTCTGGGGCTGTGGCTCATGGTGGGCCGCATGTTGGCGCGGCAGACCGGCGTGGCCATCGCGCTGGTGGGCGTGCTGGCGTTCGTGGGTGCGGGCCGCGCGGCCACGGAGTCGCAGGACTGGGGCGAGACCGCGTACCAGCGCCGCGCCGGGCGCTTCGTGAGCGAGATCAAGGACAAGCTGCTCGGGGCCTATCCCAAGATGGAGCGGCACGCGCGGCTGTGGTTCGTCCGGCTGCCCAACAACGTGGGCTTCCTGGCGGGTGACGGGCCGGTGGTGCGCGTGTGGTATCGCGATCGCACGCTGCAGGCCGGCTACTACAGTGCGTACCGCGCGCGCGAGGCGGGCCAACCCGAGGGGCCGGATCACTTCTTCCGCATGGACGAGGCCGGCCGGTTCCGCGAGGTGAAGCGCGACGGCAGTGGCGACGTGGTGCCGCTGCCACCCGGCGTAGCGGCGACGGCAGCCTCCGCCGACACCTCGAACTCGGGGCAGGACCCGCGCTGGGAGCGGGACCGCGTCTCGCTGGCGCACGCGCTCGCGGCGGGCAAGGACTGGCGTGGCGCCGCGGCCGAGTATCGCCGGCTGGCGATCGCGTTCCCGGACAGCTCGGGCTACGCGCTCGATGCGGCGTCGTCGTTCATGCAGGCGGGCGATTCCAGCGCGGGCGTGCAGTGGCTGCGCGAGGCCGCGCGCCGTCCGGGGGCCCCGGCCGAGGTGGTGAGCGCGGTGCGGGCCATGGACCGCGGCAAGAAGACGGTGAAGCCGGCCCGCAAGCGGCAGAACGACGGCACGCTGGCACCGGCCACGCCGGCGCCGCGGAAGGCCCGGAAACCGCGCGGCAAGTCATCGGGGACGCCGGGCCTGTAAGCGTCCTGAACCCGGCCCGGCAGGCTGCCGATGACTCCCGCAGGGGGACCGCCCCCGGGAGGTGCCGAGCATGGGCAAGCGAGTGCGATTCGACGATGACGCGCGCCAGTCGCTGTGGCGCGGCATCGACCAACTGGCGAGCGCGGTGCGCATCACGCTGGGGCCGCGCGGACGTAGCGTGGTGGTGGACCGTGCACACGGCCAGACGCCGGCGATCACGCGCGATGGCATCGCGGTGGCGGCCGAGCTCGAGCTGCCCGACGCGTTCGAGAACATGGGCGTGCACATGCTGCGCGAAGTCGCGCTGCGCACCGGCATCGAGGCGGGCGACGGTACGAGCACGGCCACGGTGCTGGCGCATCGGATCGTGGGCGACGGCTTCGCAGCGGTGAGCGCGGGCGGCAACCCGGTGGCGATCCGACGCGGCATCGATGCCGCGGTGGCGGCGGCGCTGAGCGAACTCGCCGCGCAGGCCCGGCCGGTGGAGAGCGAACTCGACCTGGCGCGCGTGGCCACGCTGGCGGCGAACGATCCGGCGCTGGGTGCGCTCATCGCACAGGCGATCGAGGCCGTGGGCCGGCAGGGCGTGGTCACGGTGGAGGATGGCCCCGGCCTCGACGTCACGCTCGAGGTGGTGGATGGCATGCGCATCGCAGCCGGCTATGCCTCGCCCTACTTCGTGACCGACGCCGATGACATGGAAGTGGCGGTCGAGCATCCCTTGGTGTTCGTGTGCGACGGCGTGCTCACGCGTCCGGCCGACATCGTGCCGGCGCTCGAACACGCGGCCGCGCAACAGCGTCCGCTGCTCGTGGTGTGCGAGGACATCGAGACCGACGCATTGGCCGTCATGGTGGTGAACCGCCTGCGCGGCACGGCACCCGGCCTGGCCGTGAAGGCCCCGGGCAGTACCGCCGAGCGCCGGCGCCTGTTCGAGGACCTGGCCACGATCACGGGAGCCACGCTCGTGGGTGCGGCCACCGGCATCGCGGCCAGCCACGTGAAGCCCGAACATCTGGGCCGCGCGGTGGGCGCCACCGCCACCGCGTCGCACACCACCGTGCTGCAGGGCGGCGGCCGCACCGAGCAGGTGCGTGCGCGTCTGGCCGAGGTCGAGCGCGCGGCCGCGCACGCGACGACGGCGGCGGAGCGCGAGACGTTCGCGCAGCGCCGCGCGCGGCTGGCGGGCGTGATCGCGGTGCTGCGTGTGGGCGCGGCCACTGACTTCGAACGCGCCGCACGGCGCTCGCAGGTCGAGGACGCACTCGCGGCCACGCGCTCGGCGATCGAGGAGGGCATCGTGCCCGGAGGCGGCGTGGCGCTGCTGCGCTGCGGCGCCAAGCTGGAGTCGCTGGTGCTGAAGCCGCTCGAGCAGCCCGGTCGTGACATCGTGATGGCCGCGCTCGCCGCGCCGGCACGGCAGATCGCGCACAACGCGGGTGCCGAGGGCGAGCGCATCGTGAGCAAGCTGCGCTCGGGCGGGCAGTGGTACGGCTTCGATGCGCTCACGGGCGAGTTCGTGCAGCTCGACGAACACGGCATCGTGGACCCCGCCAAGGTGTCGCGTTGCGCGCTCCAGAACGCGGGTTCGCTCGCGGGGCTCGTGCTCACCACCGACGCGCTGGTCGTCGATGACGACAAGGGCGAGCCCGGCGCCAGACCCGAGGACGCGGGCGAGTAGTCTCGGCTAGGGCCGTCCGAGTGGCCGCGCGAGTTCGGGTGCGGACACGATCTCGAGCACGCTGCCGTCCTCGAGTGCGAACGGCGCGGCGTTCGCGAGTGCATCGCGGCGTAGGATGGCGAAGCCGTTGAGCCCGGCGATGCGCGTGAGCAGCCCGGCGCGTTCGCCGGCCGCGAACACGTCGAGCGGCTCGCCCGTGGCCACCGCACGGCGCAGGCCGGGCAGGCGAACATGCACGGGGCGGCGGCGCACGCTGTCGTACGTGATCAATCGCTGCAGCGCCTCCTGCCCGGTGAAGCAGCCCTTCGCCAGGTGCACCTCGGCCGCGAGTCCGACCTCGTAGGGATTGAACGCCTCGGCGACCTCGTGGCCATGGCCGGGGATCAGCGCTTCGATGCGCGCTTCATCCGCGAGCGCCTCACCGGGCTCGGTCGTGTACGTGGTGCCGTCGCCGGTCGCGGCCGTGAGCGGCGCGTGCACGCCGGAGTCGAGCGTGCGGAACGTGGCCTGGGGGGCACTCTCGACCAGATCGCGCCGCACCGTGAACTCCGCCGACCGGTCCTCGATGCGCACGTCGTCGCGGAACACCATGCGGTCGACCGCGGCAGCCAGTTCGGCGCCCGGGGCGTCGTCACGCAATAGCCACACGGCGGCGTCGGAGGCCATCGCCACCACGGCGCGGTGCAGCAGCCGGCCGCGGAAATCGCAGAACAGCGTGGCGCGCGCCATGCCGGGTACCAGGTCGGCAAGCGCGTTGCTCGTCGTGCGGTGCAGCAGCGGGAGCACGTCCCGCCCGCTGAGCCGCAGAGCGGTGGTCTGGTCGGACATGCGGGCAGGGTAGTGGAGTGCGAGCGCGTTCGCACGCGAGCTTCACGGCACGGGTGTGCCCAGCATGGCGCGGCCCCACGCCGGATGCTAGTTTCGGGCGTCTGGCACCCGAGGAGGCGCACCCCATGCCCGTCACGTCATCGACCCTCGCCGATCTGTTGGAGCAGCTGGTGAACATCCCCAGCGTCACGGGTCACGAGGAACCCATCGTGGACTGGATCACCCAGCGGCTCGCGGTCGCGAGCCGCGGCGAAGTCATCCGGCACGGGCTG
>JBEBGT010000119.1:0-8404 GCA_040081365.1 Candidatus Eiseniibacteriota bacterium
GATCCGAGGTTGGCCCAGCGATGCCCCTCCGCGGTCTGCCCGCGCATTCGCCCGGACACACGCTCACGCGGTAGCCTCGCCCGCATGCGCCCCCTCACTTGGCTGTCCGCGGTCGCCCTGCTGCTGCTCGCCGCCCCGTCAACCCACGCCACCCCCACCGTCACCGAGCTCGCGCGCTGGCGGCGGCACGCGCAGGCCGTGACCATCACGCGTGATGACTGGGGCATCGCCCACGTGCACGGCCGCACCGATGCCGACGCCGTGTTCGGCATGGAATACGCGCAGGCCGAGGACGACTTCGCTCGCATCGAGATGAACTACTTGCGCGCGCTGGGCCGGCGCGCCGAGGCCGACGGCGACACCGCGGTGTTCGAGGACCTGCGCCAGCGGCTGTTCGTGGATCCCATGGCGTTGCGCCAGCAGTACGCCGAGAGCCCGGCGTGGCTGCGGCAGCTCATGACGGCGTTCGCCGACGGGCTCAACTACTACCTGTTCCAGCACCCCGAGGTGCAGCCGCGCGTGATCCGGCACTTCGAGCCGTGGATGGCGCTCAGCTTCACCGAGGGCAGCATCGGCGGCGACATCGAACATGTGAACCTCACCGAGCTGGCCGCGTTCTACGGCGACAGCACCGTGCAGCGCCCCGCGCGCCGCACCGGCGACGGCGACGATCCGCTGGCCGAACCGAGCGGCTCCAACGGCATCGCCATCGGGCCCGGCTTCTCCCGCAGCAGGCACGCCATCCTGTGGATCAACCCGCACACGTCGTTCTACTTCCGGTCCGAACTGCAGATGACGAGCGATGAGGGCCTGAACGCCTACGGCGCCGTGACGTGGGGGCAGTTCTTCATCTATCAGGGCTTCAACGAGCACGCCGGCTGGATGCACACGTCCAGCGGCGTCGACAACATCGACGAGTATCTGGAGACCGTGACCCCGACCCGCACCGGATGGACGCACCTGCACGGCGGTGTGCGCAAACCGCTGCGCACGCGCACCGTGGTGATCCGCTCACGCACTCCGGAAGGTCTCAAGCCGCGCACGTTCACCGTGTACGCCACGCCACACGGTCCGGTCGTGCGGCGCGTGGGCGGCCAGTGGGTGAGCGTGAGCCTCATGGTGAAGCCGGTCGACGCGCTGATCCAGTCCTACAGCCGCACCAAGGCGCACAACCTGGCCGAGTTCACGCGCATCATGGAGCGGCATGCGAACTCGTCCAACAACACGCTGTTCGCCGATCGCACCGGCAACATCGCGTACCTGCACTCCAACTACGTGCCGCGCCGCGACACCAGCTTCGACTGGCTGCAGCCGGTGGACGGCAGCGACCCGCACACCGACTACCAGGGGCTGCACGCGTTCGCGGAGTCGCCCAACGTCGTGAACCCCGCGAGCGGATTCGTGTACAACTGCAACAATTGGCCGTGGACCGCCGCCGGCACGGGCTCGCTCCAGCGCACGGCGTTCCCACGCTACATGGACACCGGCATCGAGGAATCCCCGCGCGGCCAGCATGCGCTGCGCGTGCTGGGCGGACGCGACTGGACCGCCGACCGCGTGATCGGCGCGGCGTTCGACTCGTGGCTACCGTCGTTCGACCGGCTGCTGCCGCCGCTGTTCGCGGCTTACGACCACGCCCCGGCCGGCGACACCCTTCGTGTGGCGCTCGCCGAACCCATCGCTGCACTGCGCACATGGGATCACCGCTGGTCGACGGCCTCCGTGCCCACCACCCTGGCCATTCACTGGGGCGAGGCCATGACGCGCCGTGTGGCGCCGCTGGCGCTGGCCCAGAAGATCACCGCACAGGCTTACATCGCCGAGCGTGCCGAGCCCACCGAACTGCTGCGCGGTCTGGCCGCCGCGGTGGACACGCTCACCGACCTGTATGGCTCGTGGCGCGCGCCGTGGGGCGACGTGAACCGCTTCCAGCGCCTGGATGGCGCCATCGAGTCGCGCTTCGAGGACGCACAGCCCAGCCTGCCCGTGCCGTTCGCCTCGGGCATCTGGGGTTCGCTCGCGTCGTTCGGCGCGCGCGCCTACCCCGGCACGCGCAAGCGCTATGGTTCGAGCGGCAACAGCTTCCTGGCCGCGGTCGAGTTCGGCGACACGCTGCGCGCCGTGGCCGTGACCGCGGGCGGCGAGAGCGGGCACGCGGATTCCCCGCACTTCACGGACCAGGCCCAGCGCTACATCGATGGCCGCTTGCGCGAGGTGTACTTCTACCCGCGGCAGCTCACCGGCCACACCGAGCGCGTCTACCACCCGGGGCAATAGCCTCGCCCGCGGTGCGACGCGGGCGAAGCAGGCTACAGACCCTTGGCCGCGGCCGCCTTCAGGTTCACGAGCACGGCGATCTCCTCGGGGCGGCTCGAACCGGTCTTCAGGCAGCACAGGAGCCGCTCGCCCAGCGGGTCCACGTCGAAGCCACCGATCGCACCGGTGCGGAACAGCTCTCGCTGCGGCCACGCGGGCGGGGGCTGACCCTGCACGGGGGTGACCTCGAAGAAGACGTTCGTGGGAGTGTGGTAGTAGAGTCGGCCGGTGCCGCGCGCCCAACGCGGCTGCATGCCGCCATCACCCGGCAGCACGTAGTGCTCCTGCGAGGCGCGGTCCACCACGTGGATCTGCGTGCGGCCCGAGGCATTGCTGTCGTAAGCCAACCAGCGCGCATCGGGTGACAGAGCGCTGTGCGTTTCGATGGCGGGCGTACGCGCGATGGGCACGGGTGTGCCGCCACGCAGCTCATACACGTTGTAGTCCGTGCCGGGCTCGTACTGCACGTACGTGATGAGCCCGCCCGGACGCCAGTCGTCGGACCACATGAGCAATGCGTGTCCGGGCGAATAGAGCGCGCGTTCCTTGAGCGAACCGTTGGTGGCTCGAACGTACAGCTCATAACCCCCGCTGCGGTTGCTCGAGAACACGACAGAGTCCCCCCCGGGCGACCACTGCGGCGCGCGATTGAGCCCGGGCCCCGAGGTCCAACTCTCGGCCGCCCCGGAGGTCGCGTCGACGAGCCACAGGTTGCTGTGTCCGGGCCCCTCCATGCGCTCCGCGGCGATCCGCCTACCGTCCGGCGATATGGCGGGATCGAAGAACGGACCCTTCGCCAGCGTACGGGTCGCCCCCGTTCTCGTGTCGAGCCACGCCATGCGGTTCTCGCGGGCCGCCACGAACGTGTGCACCAGAGTCCCGGTCTGCGACACGCTCGCATGCGGCTCGGCCAGCGACCCGCCCACGCCCGACACGCTCGAGATGGGCATGGGCTCGCCCTCGAACCGCAGCGTGCGCAGGTTGAACGCCCGCGCCTCGAGCCCCTGATTGAACAAGTACACGAGCATGCCCTGCGTGAACACCGCGCCGGACTCCGCATGGCCCACATACACCCGGCGTCCGGAGCGGAGCGAACCCACGTACAACGGGAACCCTTCCTTGTGCGACGGCGTGGTCACGTACAGGTAGTGCTCGCCGTCGGGCAGGAACCAGGGCCAGCGGTGCGACACCTCTGCCGCAGTGGAATCCAGTGCGGTGGCGGCCACCGCCGTACCGCCCGCCGCGGGTACGCGGAAGAGCGTGCCCTGAGTGGAGCCGGCGAACAGGATGGTGCCATTGGGGCTCCAACTACCGCCGCGGCCGAGCGCGGCCGGGCACACGACCCGCACATTCGCACCGTCCGCCGATACACGCTTGAGCTGACCCGTGGCGAAGAAGGCGATCTCCCGACTGTCCGGCGCCCAGAACGGGTACTGCGCGCCGTCCGTCCCGGGCAGCCGCGTGTTGGAGAGCGCATCGAAGGGCCTTACCCACAGCGCCGTCTGGCCGAGCGAGTCCATGCTCGCGAACGCCACACGGCTGCCATCGGGAGACACCACCACATTGGCGAACTGGGGGAGCTGTTCGCCGGGCGGCAGTTGCAGCGTGAACTGCATGGGTTGCGCATCCGGCACGCTCTCGGTGCGCTCGTGCCACCACCAGGCCCCGAGCGCAGCCACCACGACCGCCGCGGCAGACCACGCGACCCACCGGCGCCAGCGCGGTGCGGACGGAGTTGCGACTCCCGGCCCGACGGGCGTGGCGGGCCGGGGATCCCAGTCGGCGCTCAGCGCCTCGGCGAACAGGCGCTCGAGCTCGGATGCCGTCGCGATGCGCGCGGCCGGATCGCGCTCGAGCGCACGATCGATGACCTTGGCGAACGCCAGCGGCACTTGAGCACTGCGCGAACCGAGCGTGGGCAGTGCCGCGAGTGCGAGCCGCTCGCGCAACTGGTCGAGCGAATTCGCCTCCACGGGGAAGCGGCCGCACACCTGACGATAGAGCAGCACACCCAGGCTGTACACGTCGGAGGCCGGCGTCGCCTGGCCTCCCGCCAGCACTTCGGGGGCCATGGCCAGCGGCGTGCCCTGCGGACCGCTGCTCACGTTGCCATCGGTCCCTTGCAGGGCAGCGCCGGGTTCGACCGACAGCGTCTGCTGGCCCACGCTGCCGAAGTCCATGAGCACGATGCGCCCGCCGCGCTCGCGCATGACATTGGCCGCCTTCACGTCGCGGTGCACGAGCCCTGTGGCGTGTACGGCCGACAGCGCGCGGCACAGTTGCATGCCGTACACCGCGGCCTCACGCCAGTCGCACACGCCATGATGCACCAGCAGATGCTCGAGTGTGACGCCCTCCAGCAGCTCGGTCCACATGCCCACACGGCCGTCGTGCGTGTCGGCCCCGTGCACCAACAGCACGTTGGGGTGTCGCACGCGCGCCAGCGCTCGAGCTTCCTCCAGCAGGCGTTCGATGATGCGCGGCCGCACGGTGGGGCTCCACAGCTTGAGCGCCACCTCGCGTTGCAGCCCGGGATCGTAGGCGCGGTACACCTCGCCATAGGCTCCCGCCCCCAGCGCACCGCGGATCTGCAGGTTGCCCCATGTGGCCAGTTCGGCCTCGCGCTCCTGGCGCGGCACGCCACCGCCACTGCGGTGCAGACGCGCCACATTCTCGATCAGCCGGAGCGCCTCGCGCGTCTCGACATCGATCGCCGACTCGGCGTCCCATTCGACCGGCGCGCCATCCGAGATGGCGTCGGCCGCGCGCTCGAGTCCGGGCGAGTCGGCCTCACGTCCGGGCCGTGCCCCGCCACCGGCATCGGCGGGGCTGCCGCCGGACGGCTCGCTCATGCCACCAGGACGCGCTTGAGCAGCCGGGCCAGGCTCTGGATCGCGCGTCGAACCAGCATGCGGGCGGCCTCGGCGGACGGCTTGCCCAGTGCCTCGGCGATCTCGCGATAGCTGCAGTCCATCTCGATGCGCATCATGAACGCTTCCTGCTGCTCGGCCGGCAACTGGGCAAGGGCTTCTTCGTAGCGCTCACGTTGTTCGCGGCTGATCACCTGCTCCAGCGGGTCGAGGTCGGCCACTGGCCGTTCGGGCGGCATGCCCTCACGCAGCGCGCGGCGCTGCGCGCGCCGCAGTTCGTCGCGGATCTGGTTCAACACGGCGCGCCGCAGGTAGGCCAGCAGCGAGCCCGAGTTGGTGGCATCGATGTGGTCCAGGTGCGCGAGCGTGCGCACGACCGCCATCTGAACCAGATCGTCGGTGTCGAACAGCGAGCGCGCGGACACCGGCATGCGGCCATGCGCGAAGCGTGCGAGAGCGGACTGGTAGCGATCGGCGATGAGCTCCAGTGCCGCCCGGTCCCCACCGCGCGCGCGTGTGACCAATGCGAGCGTGGAATCGAGTGCCGTCTCCGGCACCTGGGGGAACGAGGTCGTCATCAAGCCCTCGGGGGATCCGACTTTCGCCAGCGGCCTCACGATGAGGCCAGGGTGAGGACCACCACGGGCGCCCCGTTCCCGGATCGCAGTCCGGAGCACCGGAGGCTCCCGCGCCAGCCCGCTCGAAAAAAATCCGACCGGTCCGCTCCCTCGCGGACGTTCTCATCTGTACAGGGGCACCCAGACGGCCAGGGGGTCATCGGGGTACGCCTGTGGTGTATGCAATAAGAAGTGGCCTCGCGAGAGTCGCGCGGTCCGTCCGGAAGCGGCCTTCGGGGGAAGGTCGGCTCGCACCCGGCGGTCGCGCGGCTTTTTTTGTTGCGCGACTTGGACTTAGAAGCCAAGTTCACGCCCCGCTGCCGCCGCCAGCATGACACCACGCGCCAAGGCGAGGCAAGGACCATTCGCGGAGTGCCGGCCCGCCACCCGAGGAGACCGATGAGCACCCCAGTGCCCCCAAGCCGCCCCCTCTCGGAGTCCCTGGTCGGGACCTGGGAGCTGCTCTCGCGCGAGGACCGCACCGCCGCCGGCGAGCGCCGGATCGACCCGTCGCTCGGGGCCGACCCCATCGCGCTGCTCATGTATGACCGCACCGGGCACTTCGCCGCGCAGTTCATGAAGCGCGACCGCAGCCAGCCCGCGCCGCCGGGCACCGCCAGCGCCCCCGCGCCCAACAACACCGGGGCGAGGGACGGGTACGATGCCTACTTCGGCGCCTACTCGGTCGATGACGCGAGCGGTACGGTGACGCAGCGGCTCACCGGCTCGCTTTCACCCCAGAACGTGGGCATGCAACTCACGCGCGCCATGACGGTGGCTGGCGACGAACTCTCGATCGAGCTGGCCACCGCCGCAGCCGATGGCGAGCCCGTGACGCGCACGCTGCGTTGGCGTCGCGTGGGCTGAAGGCCGCGGGGCCCCGGCCCGGGAGCGGGGGGTAGCCATGAGTACCATTCGATCGCCGGTGACCGATGCGCGCGGATCTTTCGCCGCGTTCATGTCTCGGAGTGAGTGACGAGAGGAGCGGGACCGCCGCTCCGGGGGCAACCCACCACTCGGACTCAGGGACCAGATCGAGCGCGGCGCAACCCGCCGCGCCCTGCGGGAGCCACACCATGGACCTCACCATCCGCTTCCCCGGCGGCGTTCGCGCCGACGCCAGCTTCAACGGCTTCACGGTGCACACCGACCAACCCGTGAACAGCGGCGGTGCAGGCAGCGCGCCCAGCCCGTTCGCCATGTTCCTGGCCTCGATCGGCACGTGCGCGGGCTTCTACGTGGCGAGCTTCTGCCAGCAACGCTCGCTCAGCACCGAGGGCATCCGGATCGAGCAAACGCAGGACGTCGATCGCACGACGGGCATGGTCACCCACGTGCGGTTGACGATCCACGTCCCCGAGAGCTTCCCGGCCAAGTACCGCGACGCATTGGTGCGCGCGGCCGAACATTGCACCGTGAAGAAGCACCTGGAGGCCCCGCCCACGATCCTCACGCACACCGTGGTCGACGAGGGCGCCACGCACGCTTAGGCAGCTCTCCGCTCACCCCGCCCAGCGCATGGCGTGCGAGAACGCCAGGTTGCCGCTTCGAGCTTCCCGGCATGCGAGGCAAGTTCGCCGGCAGCATACGCGCGTCCAGTGACACTGTTCTTCTCCTACAGGAGCATGCGAGTTCATATCACCGCATGCGAATTCCGCTAGGAGCACGACGAGTGAATGCGAGAGGCTGTTGTCACGCCCTGCCTCTCCCACTGCCCGCAGTGCCGTCCCGGAGGTTCCCCCAATGCGTGCGCCCATCACGTTCGCAGCCGCCGTCCTGTGCCTTGCTCTCGCGGCCCCTGCTTTCGCCCAGGTCGTGCAGATCACCACCAATGTGTCCGTGAACACGACCTGGGGGCCCACCGGCACCGTGGTCGGCACGACCTTCTGGGTACGCAACAGCATGGCGGTCAACCCGGGCGTGACACTCACGATCCAGCCGGGAGTCGTGGTGAAGTTCGACAACAGCCGTTCGCTCACCGTCAACGGCACACTGAGCGCGATTGGAACGGTGGCCGACACGGTCGTGTTCACGTCCATCCACGACGACAACAACCGCGCCGGCGACACGAACGCCAACGGCAACACGACGCTGCCGAACCCCTCGGACTGGTTCTACCTGCGCTTCGCCGACGCCAGCCCGGACAACAGCCAGCTGACGTTCTGCGATATCCGCTATGCGGGCGCCGGCGCGAATGGCGCCCTGTCGTTCGACAACTCCTCGCATAGCGTGACGAACTGCGTCATCCGCCGCTCCCACTACGGCGTCGACTGCCAGGGGACATCCGCCCCCACGCTCACGAACACCAGCATCGAAGCCAGCACGCAGACGCCCATCGTGATCGACCTCACGGCCAACCCCGTGTTCTCGAGCTTGGTGTTCTCGAGCGCGAACAACCAGTACGACGCGATCGGACTGCGAGGCGGCACGCTGGCCACGATCGCGACGCTGCCGAAGCGCGGCGCGACGATCGGCGGCAACACCATCGGCAACGTCACCTACGTGCTGCTCGGCAGCCTCACGATCAGCCCCACCGGCAGCCTGACCGTGAGCCCCGGCGTGGTGCTCAAGCCCACGGCCGCCTTCGCCATCAATGTGCAA
>JBEBGT010000120.1:0-8401 GCA_040081365.1 Candidatus Eiseniibacteriota bacterium
CGTGGTGTTGTTCTACGCCTCGTTCCTGCTGGTGCTCAACTTGCTGGTCGACGTGGCCTACAAAGCGCTCGACCCGCGCGTGGAGCTGGCGTGAGCATCGGCCTGCAGCCTCCCGCCACCGTGCTGGCGCCCTCCCCGCGCGCGCGCAGCCTGTGGGACGACGCCTGGCGCCGGTTGCGCCGCACCCGACTCGCCGTGGCCGCGGGCGTGTTCCTGCTCGTCATGACCACGATCGCGGCACTCGCGCCGTGGGTGCCCGGACTGGCCGACCCCACGATCCAGGACCTGGGCAAGGGTGCGACACCGCCCAGCCTGCAGCACGTGTTCGGCACCGACGAGCTGGGCCGCGATCTGTTCGCGCGCGTGCTGTACGGCGGCCGCATCTCGCTGCTGGTGGGGCTCGTGGGCACGCTCGTGTCGTTGCTCATCGGCGTCACGTGGGGTGCGGTGTCGGGCTACGTGGGCGGACGCACCGACGAGATCATGATGCGCGTGGTCGACGTGCTGTATGCGCTGCCCTACATCTTCCTCGTCATCCTGTTGCTGGTGTTCTTCTCGAAATCACTACTCATGCTGTTCGTGGCGTTGGGGCTCGTGCAGTGGCTGACCATGGCCCGCATCGTCCGCGGCCAGGTGCTGTCGCTGAAAAGCCAGACGTTCGTGGAGGCCGCGCGCGCGCTGGGTGCCAGCGATGCCGCCATCGTCTTCCGGCACATCGTGCCCAACACGCTCGGGCCGGTGATCGTGTACACCACGCTCACCGTGCCGGCGGTGATCCTGCAGGAGGCGTTCCTGAGCTTCCTCGGCCTCGGCGTGCAGCCACCCGGGGCGTCCTGGGGGACGCTGGTGTCGGATGGTGCCCGGCTGCTGGCGCTGTTCCCGTGGCTGGTGATCTTCCCCGGCCTCGCCATGTCGCTCACCCTGCTGGCGTTCAACTTCGTGGGTGACGGGTTGCGGGATGCACTGGATCCGCAGGGCCGGCGGGACGGCGCCGCCTAGCTGACCCACGTGTCGGGGCTATCGGGAGAATGTCAGGGGACTGCTTTGGTCTAAGGCTTGCTCTACCGCTACCACAGTTCACCCGACCTACGGGCCCCTTGGGCCCCGAGGCCCAGAGGCGCCCAACTGGGAGCTCACTGTGGAACCCAAGTACCCCGTCTCACCCGACTCGGCTAACCCCAACGGCCACAACGGCCGCGGAACGCCGATCCGCGTCGTGATCGCCGATGACGTCCTTCTCGATCGCGCCGCCCTGTCCCATCTCGTCGCCAGCTGGCCGGAGTTCCGGGTCGTCGCCGAGACCTCCACGACTGCCGAAACGGCAGAAGTCTGCCGCCGTCTGTCACCCGACGTGGTCCTGATGAGCCTGATCCTGCCCTCGGAAGCCGCCAATCCGGTCATCCAGCTGCGGCAGGAAGTGCCGGGCCAGAAGGTCATCGCGCTGGCCGAACGCCCCCGTCGGACGTGCGCCTCGATGCTGGCCATCGAACGCGCCACCTCGACGGGCCGCATGGACGCCACGATCCGCGCGACGGTCGCCGACTGCCTCGACCTTGCGGCCGAGTGCGGCGCCGACGGCACGCTCCGGCGTGACGCGGGCCCCGAACGGCTGCGTGAAGCGCTCATGCGCGTGACGCGCGGCGAGGGCTTCCACGAGTTCGACAACTCGGGTTCTCCGAAGGATGAACGCCGTCCGTTGTCGCCGCGTGAGATGGAAGTCGCAACACTGCTGGCGGAAGGACGCTCGAACAAGGAGATCGCCCAGGCGCTCGATGTGAGCGAACCCACGGTGAAGAAGCACATCGGGCACGTGCTGCGGAAGCTGTCGCTGCAGGACCGGCTCCAGGTGGCGCTGTTCGTATCGCGGCATCCGGAATACATCAACGAACGCTCGCTGTCGCCGAACGGAAACTGATATACCTCTGGACCAGCGCGGCGCCGCTGCTCATGTGTCGTAACCTGCGGGTGTCCGCGCTCTCTTCGGTTCGCGGACACCCGCAGAGCTTTTCGGCCCCCGACATCCATCCCGGGAGCCTGGTTCCCCACACGGGAGGATGAGGATGATGCTGAGACGAGGTGTGGTGATCTCGCTCCTGCTCGTCGGCTCCTCACTGCTCTCGCTGGCGGCCACACAGGCACCGGCGAACGGCAGTGGCACGGAGGCGAAGAAGGCAGGATCCGAGGCGTGCAAGGACTGCCACGAGGACCGCTGGAAGGAGTTCCAGACCAGCCCGCATGGCCGCGCTCAGCAGGATGCGGCCGTACTGCCGACGGATCCGGGTTGCGAATCGTGCCATGGCAACGGCTCGCTGCATGTGGCCGCCGCCGGTGACACGACCGACGCCGGGTTCCATACGATGAAGCCGCTGAGCCAGATCCCGGTCGCGGAAGCCGACGCGCGCTGCCAGTCGTGCCATGCCAGTGGCGACCAGTTCTACTGGAAGCACAGCGCCCACTCCCGCAAGGGCGTGAGCTGCATCACCTGCCACTCGGTGCATTCGCCGAAGAACCCCGGCGGCACCAAGCTGCTGTCGGCCAAGTCGCCGAACGACCTGTGCGTGACCTGTCACAAGGACAAGAAGCACGCGCTCGCCCGTTCCGGTCACATGCCGCTGCGTGAAGGCGGAATGTCGTGTGCGGACTGCCACAACCCGCACGGTTCGCCGGGGCCCAAGATGATCAAAGCCGCCACCGCGAACGACCTCTGCTACAAGTGCCACGCTGACAAGCGCGGGCCCATGCTGTGGGAACACGCGCCGGTGCGTGAGAACTGCATGACCTGCCACCAGCCGCACGGCTCGAACAACGACAAGGTGCTGGCGAGCAAGAAGCCGTACCTGTGCCAGCGCTGCCACATCGGCACGCGCCACCCGAGCACGTCGTACGACAACCGCGACCTCGTCGGCAACCGCACCTTCAACCGGTCCTGCACCAACTGCCACAGCCAGGTGCATGGTTCCAATCACCCCTCGGGCAAGTATTTCCTGAGATAGGAGGACGCTCATGGCAACGCAGAGTCACGCAGTCAAAGCTGCGCTCGCGTGCATCATGCTTGCGAGCGCCTTCATCCCGGCCGTGCGCGCCGGGGAAGCGAGTGAAGCGACCTTCGGGTCGCAGTGGTGGACACAGTCCAAGAACGAAGCGAAGTACCAGGAGTTCCGCGAGGTTCCGCGCGGCGGCTTCCTGGAGTCGTTCATGGTCGAGCGCTGGTCGGGCCGCAACCTCCTGCAGATCCAGGGCGTGAACGGCCTCGCCGCGGACCAGTCGACCAAGGCGACGTACGCCAACGGCGTGCGCTTCCGGGTCGACCTCGGGTACCAGGAGATGCCGCACCTGTTCAGTCAGGTGGCGCGCTGGGGCTGGCTGCAGGCCTCGCCCGGCGTGTTCCTGCTGCCGGACTCGCTGCAGGGCCGGAACCAGTTGATCCCCGGCACGTACACGCAGCGCATGCAGGACTTCCTCAAGACGGCCGAGAACGTGCCGCTCGACTTCACCACGAACGTCAGCTCGGCTCGGGTGCGGTATCGCCCGAACAAGGCCTGGCAGCTCGAGGCGAAGAGCTCCATGCGGCAGCGGGACGGCCTGAAGCCGTACGCGATCAGCTTCGGCTTCAGCACGGCGCTCGAGAATCCCGAGCCCATCGACCAGACCATGCTCGACGTGGACCTCGTGGCGGATTATCACCGCGACAAGTTCATGCTGCAGCTGGGTGGCGGGCTGTCGAGCTTCAAGAACGACATCTCGGTGCTGCGTGTCGACAATCCCCGCCGGCTGACGTCGATCGACGGTGGCGATGGCACCAACCAGGGCGCGCTCGACCTGTATCCGGACAACCAGGTCATGCGTGGCAATCTGGCGATGAGCTACGAGCTGCCGCGGCAGAGCACGCTGTCGGCCACGCTCGGGCTGGCGTCGGGCAAACAGGATGACGACTTCCTGCCGTTCACCACGAACACGGCGCTGCCGCAGAGCAACCCGGATTCGCTGCCGGGCAAGAGCCTGGACGCCAGGACCACGCAGGTGGTGGGTGACGTCCGTCTGCGCACGCACGCCATGGACAAGCTCGAGAGCACGCTGCGCTTCCACTATGCCGACTATCAGACGGACGCCAATGAGCTGGACTTCATCGGTCAGGCTCCGTACGAGTCGTCATGGCAGCGCTTCATCGAGCACAAGAACCACCTGTTCAACTCCACGCAGTGGCAGGCGGGCCTCGATCTCGACTACGACATCACCTCTCGCGCCTCGCTCGGAGGCCTCGCGGAGTACCGCATCCGTGAGCGCAGCCCGCGCGAAGTCGAGAAGGACGCCGAGACCGTGCTCGGGCTGAACGCCCGCCTTCGCGCCCCGCACGACATCCTGCTGACCGCCGCCTACACGCGCGGCGACCGCAAGCTGGATGAGTTCCTGCTCGAGGATTACATCAGCCTCAAGCAGGGGGCCACGTCGGGACTTTTCGACACCGAAGGGCTGATCGAGCAGCCCGGCCTGCGGCGCTACGACGTCGCGGACCGCGTGCAGGACCTGGCGACCGTCGGGGCCTCGATGCCGGTCGGTGACCGGTTGGAGCTGTCGGCCAACTATTCGTTCACACGCAACGACTACAAGAGCGAGACCGGCGCCGACACGACGCTCGGCCTCGACCTCGAGGAACTCAACAACGTGGCCGCCTCGGCCACGCTGCACGTGAACGATCAGCTCGACCTGTCGGGCAGCTTCGGCTACGGCCGGACGCTCTCGAACCAGAAGTCGCGCGCCTCGGGCGCCAACTATTCGTTCCTGCCCGACAGTGGCTGGACGGCGGACCTCGAGGACAAGGAGACCTACGTCGCCACCGGCTTCGACTGGGCGCCGCCCAAGAAGAAGCTGAGCCTCTCGGGCGAGTACGAGGTCAGCCGCACGATGTCGTCGTACGACCTCGACAACGGCCTCCACAATGCCGCGGACCTGCCGAACGTGTTCTATCGCCGGCAGGACGTGACGATGGAAGCCACGTGGCGCTGGCTAGCCCGCACGTCGATCATCGGCCGCTACCAGTACGAGCAGTTCGACATGATCGACTGGTCGGCGAACAACGTCCCGCTGATCTTCCCGGTCACGGGTTCGTCGAGTGCGGTATTCTTGGGAGACACGGCGCGCAGCTACACCGCGCATCGCGTCGCCCTGGTGCTTCGTCACCGCTTCTAGCCGCAGGGTGGACCCGGCCAGGGCCGGGCGAGAACACGACGGGCGGGACTCCTTTGGGAGTCCCGCCCGTTCGCTTGTATGCGAGCCGGTCGTGCGGCGATCAGGCTTTCGCGACCAGCATCGAGGCGCGCTCGTCGGCCGTGGTGGGGCGAGCCTCGCGGATCAGTGCACGCGCCCATTCGATGCGCTCGTGCACGTTGATGAGCATCGCGCCGCGGATGATGTCATCGCGCAGGTAATAGAGCACGCCCTCGCGACCGGGCTCGATCCAGCGCAGTTCGGTGTCGAGCCGCGCCCACAGTTCACCCACGCCCTCGAACACCATGTCGCCCACCTTGAACCACTTGAGTGGCAGGTGGTCGTACGGCACGCCGGCTCCCGCCATGTTCGCCCCCACCGCGCGGCCATGAAAGTCGGCATGGTCGCTACCCTCCACGCGCATGATCTGGCCCAGCGCGAGGTACGGGAACTCCGCCACGTCACCAGCGGCCCAGATGTGCGGATCGGATGTGCGGCCCAGCTCGTCGACGACGATACCATCGTCGATCGCGATCCCGGCCGCCTCGGCCAGGTCCACCAACGGTTCGCCGCCCTGATCGACGATCATCAACTGCGTGTCGAGTTCGTTGCCCAGATACGTGCGGGCGTGTAGCAATCCGCCCGACTCCAGCACCTGCACGATCGTGTCCCCGCTCACCGTCTCGACACCCATGTCGCGCAGGTAGTCGAGCAGTGGCAGTCCGAGCTCCCGCGGCAGCATGCGGTGCAGCGGGTATTCCTCGGACAGCACCAGCGTGATCTCCTTGCCACGCGAACGCAGCGCGGCGGCCATCTCGATGCTCGTGAAGCCGCCGCCGACCAGCGTTAGGTGCTGCAGGCGGTCGAGCCGGGACTCGAGATCGAGGTAGTCCTCGAGATCGCGGAAATAGCGCACCCCTTGCGACTCGGTGCCCTCGGCACGCAGCCGGCGCGGCCGGCAACCGGTGGCGATCAGGAGATCGTCGTATTCGAGCACGTTGCCGAGTTCGTCGAACACCCGGTGGCGCTCGGCGTCGAGCTCGACGATCTCGCGGCGCAGGTGCACCTCGACGCGCTGCTCGGCGTACCACTCGTCGGGATGCAGCGGCAGCCGTTCGAGTGAGGCCGTGCCGAACCACAGGTCCTTGGTGAGCAGCGGCCGGTGGTAGGGTCGGTGGTTCTCACGCGACACGAGCACGATCTGGCCATCGGGGTCGTGGGCTCGGATGCCCTCGATGGCGGCGGCTGCGGCGGTACCACCGCCGACGATGCAATAACGGGAGCGCATGGTTTCCCTCGGGAGCAGCGGAGAGTGAGGCTGCAGTGTAGGGCCTCTGCCCCACCGCCGTCAGCCGGCCGGGGACGGTCCAGAAGGCGACACGGCGGCCGAGGTGCCATGCAGCTCGCGCGCCAGCCCGCCCCGCCAGGTGCCCTTCGCCGCCCAGACCAGCATGACCACCGTTCGCAGCACGCACGTCACCGTGATCAGCCAGGCGATCCCCATGACGCCAGCGCCGCCCCAGTGCGGCACGACGAACGCCAGCGGAATGCGGACCAGGGAGAAGACCGTGAAGATGAGGCTGATCTCGCGCGTGTGCCCCGAGCCCATGATGGTCTCGGCGGTGGCGATCTCGAGGCCGGTGGCGATCACGGCCAGCGACAGCACCCGCAGATACGGCACCCCCACTTCGAGAAGTCCCGGGTCGCGCGTGAACAGGGTGAGCAGTGCCGCGGGGAAGAGCAGCAGGACAAACGTCAGCACGCTCGACAGCCCGAGCGCCCAGCGCTGCGCCGTGCGCAGCACCTCGAGCGCACGCGACTCGCGCCCGGCCCCCAGTGCCTGGCCGAGCAGCGACGAACCGGCGAGCCCGATGCTCATGCTGAGGATGAACTGCAGCGCCTCGATGCGGTTGGCCACGCCGATGATCGCCACGGCGGCCCCGCCGAGCGGCGAGGCCGCGCGCACGAACGCCACGTACACCACCGAGAACAGCATGCCGATGAGCGCGGCGGGCACCCCGACGCGGGCCAGACCCGCGATGCGCACCGGCACGCCGGCCGCCCGGCGCGCCAACGGCAGCGACGGATGCCGGCGCACGAGCAAAAGCACGTACCAGCCGAGCATGACCGCCTGCGAGAGGACCGTGGCCCACGCCGCGCCCGCGACGCCCAACCGCGGCACCGGGCCCCAGCCGTAGATGAACAGCGGGGCCAGGGCGGCGTTCAGCGAGATCGAGGCCACATCCACCACGAACGGCGTGCGCGTGTCGCCGCTCGCGCGCATGGCGATCTCACAGGTCGAGGCACACAGCAGGAAGGGCGCACCCAGGAGGACGATGCGCAGGTAGGTCGCCCCCGCCTCGACCACGCTGCCCGCCGGATCCATGAGCGCGAAGAGCGGACGGGCGGCGGCCAGGCCCAGTGCGGCCGCCAGCACGCCGACCACGGCCGACGCCACGAGGGCCTTGAGCACCGCCACACCGGCACGCGCGCGTTCCCCCGCCCCGATCAACTGGCTCACGTACGCCGAGAGCCCCGCGCCGAACACGTCGTTGAGCGCGTAAACGCACCACAGCACGAACACCGACGTCGTGACCGCCGCGGTGGCCTCGACTCCCAGCCCGCGCACCCACACGGCATCGACCCACTGGAACGCAAGCCGTAAGAACTGTGAGGCCAGCACCGGCAGCGCGAGCCGCAAGAGCGCGCGGGGCACCGGCACGTCGAGCAGGCGGGAGTCCGCGGCGGCGTGGCTCATCGTCGGTCGCCGGCGTCAGGGGGCACGGGGCCATCGGGCGGGAACACGCGGCGCGCGAGATCACCGGCGTGCAGGTCCATGAGCGCGTGCATGAGCATGGCCGGCCACAGCGAGCCCGACACCCACCGCACGCCGGTGAAGAACAGTCCGGCCACGCCGGTCATGACGATGCCACGCACGCCCTGGTAGGAGTGCGCGAGCCCGAAGATCACGGCCTGCAACAGGCCGCCGAACGGCGGTGGCACCATGTGCCCCAGATACCACAACAGGAAACCGCGGAACAGGAACTCCTCGCACAAGCCGGCCGTGCAGGCGAGCACCGCGAACAGTGGGTACTCATGCGCCGCGTGCGGCATGAGGCGCTCCACCGGTGCCAGGCGCTCGCGCACCTTGGCGCGCAGCGCTTCGTCGTGGGCGAGCGCGCCGCGTTGGCGAACC
>JBEBGT010000629.1:0-2190 GCA_040081365.1 Candidatus Eiseniibacteriota bacterium
CCCCCCCCCCCCCCCCCCCCGCCGCCCAAACATCACGACGCGGGCCGACAATATGATGTGAGTGGTCACGTGGGCCCGGAGTTGTGGATATGAGACAGCGCGGGTTATCGCCCACCGCCGGCCGCGTCCCACCACACCAGCAGGTCCAACCGGGCCGCGCGCTCGCAATGCCGCGACAACTCCCAGTCCGCGGCCGCGTCACCGCTTCGCGCCGCGGCGAACGCGACCCGCGTACGCGCGCTGCAGGCGTCCGGGCACACGACCGTCGCGGCGCTCCACGCGGCCGCGGGGCTACGCCCCAGCGCCGCCAGCACGACGATCGCTTCGGCCTCGCGCAGCTCGTCGTCGAGTTCGAGTGCCGCGCCACCCGGAAGCCGGCCGGCCACGAAGCCGGTGCGCGCCGGATCGTGCACCAGCACCGGCAGCTCCAGCCGCGCCCGCAGCTCACGCGCGCGCGCCGGCCCCCGCTCGGCGGCACGCTCGCCGGCGAGCAGCACGTACTGCCGCCCCGGCGGCACGCCTACCCGTGCGAGCGCGGCGCTCACCTCGGCCAGCGCGTCGGCCAACTCGGGCCCCTCGTCCGCACGCGCCACCAGCGCGGTGACGAGCGGCGCCACGAAGCGCGCCGTGAGCGGGCCGTCGAGTGGCGCGGTCAGTGCGGCGGCGACCCGGGAGCGGAAGCCGTCGCTCATGTGCCGCGGCGCGCGTCGAGCTCCTCGCGCAGCAGGCGATTCACCACCTGCGGCACGGCCTGCCCCGCGCTCTTCTTCATGACCATGCCGACCAGGAACCCGAACGTGGCATCACGGCCCGAGAGCACCTGCGCGACCGGTCCCGGGTTCTCGTCGAGCACCGCACGCACCAGCGGCCGCAGCACGTCATCGCCCGCGGCCACGGTGATGCCATGGCGCGCGAGCAGCTCCGGGACGTCGCCGGGCTCGTCCGGCAGCCAACCGAACACCTGCTTGGCGACCGGCCCCGGCAGCTCCTTGGCCGCGACGCGCGCGAGGAAGTCGCGAAAGCGCGGGGCGCTCACGCGCTCGGCCCACTCGGCCACGCTCCAGCCGCGCTCGTTCAGCACGCGCAGCAGTTCGTTCATGACCCAGTTGCTGGCGAACTTGAGCTGGCCTTCCGGGGCACAGCCCTCGAAGTAGTCCGACAGCTCGCGCGACTCGGTGAGCACGCCAGCGTCGTAGGCCGGCAGGCCGTGGTCGTCGCGGAAGCGCGCCTCGCGCACCCACGGCAGTTCGGGCGCCGTGGCGCGCGCCTGCGCCAGGTCGGCGGCCGGCACGCGCAACACCGGCAGGTCGGGGTCCGGGAAATAGCGGTAGTCGTGCGCCTGCTCTTTCATGCGCATGATCTTGAGTACGTCGTGATCGGCGTCGTACAGAAGCGTGGCCTGACGCACGCGCTCACCGGCGTCGAGCAGCGCGGCCTGGCGCGCGATCTCGGCGGTCACGCCGCGCTCGACACCCTTGATCGTGTTGAGGTTCTTGAGCTCGGCCTTGGTGCCGAGTGCCGTGGCGCCCACGGGCCGCAGGCTGACGTTCGCGTCGCAGCGCAGCTGGCCCTTCTCCATGTCGCCATCCGAGACGTCGAGCCAGCGCACCAACCGGCGGAGCGCGGTGAGGAACGCCGCACACTCGGCGCTCGAGCGCAGCACGGGTTCGGTCACCAGCTCCAACAGCGGCACGCCCGCGCGGTTGTAGTCCACGCGCGACAGCCGGCGATCGCCGCGGCGCTCGGGATGGAACGACTTACCGGCGTCCTCTTCGCAGTGGATGCGCGTGAGCTCGATCACGCGCGTCGCACCCTCGACGGTGACCGGCAGCGCGCCGCGCTCGCACAGCGGACGGTCGTACTGGGTGATCTGGTAGTTCTTCGGCATGTCCGGGTAGAAGTAGTTCTTGCGCGCGAACACGCTCTCGCTGCGGATCTCGCAACCCAGCGCCGTGCCGAGCCGCAGTGCGTACTCGAGCGCGCGCGCGTTCACACGCGGCAGCGCGCCCGGCAGCCCCAGACACACCGGGCAGACGTTCGTGTCGGGCTCCGAGCCGAAGGCCACCGGGCAGCCGCAGAACATCTTGCTGCGCGTTTTCAACTGGATGTGGCACTCCAGGCCGATCACCGCTTCCCAGGCCATGCCACCTCCCGTTCGAAGCCGCGCGCGATGCGCGCCGGGTCGCCATC
>JBEBGT010000630.1:0-2188 GCA_040081365.1 Candidatus Eiseniibacteriota bacterium
GCGCGCACGTGCACGCGCCAGGCGCGCTCGTTGGCCGGCAGCACGCTGTCGCGCACCTCGATCACCACGTCGCCACGCGCCTGCGCCGACACGGGCAGGGACTCGAGCGCGCTCTTCACGTCGATCAGGCGCAGCATCGCGCCATAGCCCGCATGGCCGGTGGTGCGCAGCACGCCCAGTTTCATGTCGCCGCGCAGGTTGGCCGCGTCGGCCAACTGCGCGGCCCACGGCGCGTCGGACGCGGCCGTGATCACGACCTCGGTCGCCTGGTCGCGCAGCCCGTGCAGGTAGCCCGTGAGCCCGCGATGCGCGTCCGGCGTGAGGGCCACGAACTCGTTCACCGTCAGCACCAGCTTCCACGGGCCGTCACCGGCATCGACCTGCACGTGCAGGTAGCCTTCGATCTGCCCGCGGCGTTTCTCGTACACGATCCAGTCGCCTTCGTAACCCCACAACCGGCGTTCCCACCACTCGGGGCGGCGCGCCAGCGCGAAGTGCCCGCGTTCGCGCGCGAACTGGTCGTACAGTTCCTGCACCAACGGCCGGTCCGGCATGCGCAGCCGGCGCACGCGCTTGGCTTCGTCGGAGGCGGGCAGCGCTGCCGGCGGCAGCGAGTACATCACCGGGGTCTCCACGAGTCCCCAACCGAAGCGCCGGTAGAAGTCGCCGCGGAACGAGTACAGCATGCTCATGGCGTCGCCGCGCTGGCGCATCTCGCGCAACGAGGCGCGCACCAGTGCTTCGCCGATGCCGCGTCGGCGATGCTCAGGCGACACGGCCACCGAGCCGATGCCGGTGACCGGCAGCTTCTCACCGCGCACGTAGGCGTGCAGCGGGTACAGCACGAGCGAAGCCACGATCTCGCCATCGAGTTCGCCCACGCGCACGTCGCGCAGGCCGAAGCGCGGATGGTCGCCGAAGAAGTCGCGCCGGGCCTCGGCGCTCGACACGCGGTAGGCGCGCAGCGACAGGTCCACCAGCGTCTCGATGTCGGTGCGGCGCGCGGGCCGGTAGCGCAGCGCCGGTGGGCGCGGGGTGCGGGTGCGGCTCACAGGTGGGTCTCCCTCGTGAGGAACAGCGCGGCGTCGCCGTTGCGCGCGCGCGTGATGCCGGGACCGCGCAAAGCGGCTCCGTTGCCCAGTTCGCGCACCACGCTCGCCGGCTGCCAGTCGGCATCGAAGTGTGACAGCAGCTCGATGCGATAGTCGGCCTTGGGCAGCGGGCCGCGATCGCCCAGTAGCGGCGGTGTGTCGAACTGTCCGCCGATCACGAACACCTGCGCCATGGCCACGGCCACCGTGCCTCCGGGCTGCTTGAACGCGATGCGCACCATGGTGCTGTCGGGCAGGCGCAACCGCCCGCGCACGCGCACCGCACCATTGTCCATGCGATAGGGCACGAGTTCCACGAGCACGTCCGCTCCGGCGGACAGTCCGGTGGTGTCGGGCTGTTTCTCGAACGTCAACGGCGCGTCGGTCTTGGATTCCTGCCGACGGCTGCAGCCCGCGAGCGCCAGCAGCGCGCCGGCGATCAGGAACGATCCGCGCAGGACGACGGGGATTCGAGTGCGTCGCATGACGGCCCAAGGTAACAACACCGGGCGTCGCGGTCACATCCCCACGGCGCGTCGAGTCCGTTCGGCCTGCCGCAGATGACGATGACAGTGCACCACCGTCACGCGCAGCGCATCGCCCAGGTTCATCCGGATGAGCGCCGAGGCGGGCGAGGCGAGCCCCACGCCCAGGTCGGTGCCATCGGCCTCGAGCAGCAGCGCGCGCAGTCGCGCGACGCCGGCCAGGAACTCGTCCACCACCTGTGCGCGCGCGGCTGGGCCCACACGCCACGGCTCGGGCGCGGGGAGGGCCTTGCCGCCCTCGCTCAGCGACTTGGTGAGCCAGCCGCCGATCAGGCTGGGCTTCCACGCGCGCGGCGCGGGCCCGCGCTGTTTGGCCTTGGCCAGTGCCGCGGGGAGCGGGCCATCGAGGTAGGCGGCGTTCACCACGCACAGGTGTTCGAACACCTGTGCCACGCTCCAGCCCCCGTCGGGCGGGACCTCGCGGAACTTGGAATCCGTCAACCCGGTCACCGCCACGCGTGTGCGCGGTTCGACCCGGTCGAGTTCCGTGAGCAGCTGCGCCAACATCGGCTCACGGAGCGGCTTGTCGGTGGGTGCCATGCGGTCTCCGGG
>JBEBGT010000121.1:0-8351 GCA_040081365.1 Candidatus Eiseniibacteriota bacterium
TCGCAGTACCCACCGATCGCCGGCGTCCACCCGCTCGCCGCTCCGCCATGAACCCCGCGCCAAGTCTTCGCTCGGCCTCCAACTGGTTGTGCTTGGCGCACAGCAGGCGAACGTTGTCGACCGTCGTTCGACCACCCTTCGCGAGCGGCTGGATGTGGTCGTACTCCAGCCGCCGCTGCGACCCGCAGCGCCGGCCATCGTCGCTCTCGAACGTGCAGCGGCCGCCGTCGCGAGCATGCACCTGTCGCTTGATCTCGGCCGGGATGTGTCGCGTCTCACCCGAGCTGCGGCGACCAGCGGGGCGATCGGTCTGCGCGAACTTCGCGTGCTCGAGTTTCTCCACCAGTTCGGTGAGCGCGCGCTCGAGCACGGCACCGACCTCGCTCGGGGGCATGGCATGCGCCAGCAGGTCCTGCGCCCGGCGCAGGAGATCGTGCGCATTCTTGCTGATGGTGACCTGCAGGCCGTAGCGCTCGGCCGAGAGCGGCGTGATGCGCGGCCGCGGTTCGGTCGACGGCGCGAGCGGTGACGCCAGCGTTTCCGTTCGTGTCGCGGTTGTCAGGTCTATCCGCGCCGGCGCGGATAAGCTTTGCGAATTGTTATCACCAGTCGGAGCCAACCCCGAGCAGGAGGCAGGTGAGTTGCCCACGGGCGGAGCGATCGGCATACCCGATGCGGCGGCGGATGCTTCGGGAACCAAGGATCGCGGGTGCGGCGGCGAGCCTGCAGCTCCGAGACTCGCTTCTGAAGCGGTCGAGGGGCTTGCTCCGAGTGTCCCAAGTTGTCCCGTCGAGGTGTCGGAGGCTGTTGAGGCGGGACCCGCGCCGTCGATCCGTCGCAACACGGTCGGCAGGTCCGCTTTCGGGAAGCGGGCCGCCAGCCATTCGGCCAGCACTCGCTTCGACTTCCCCTCCGCCGCCGAGATCAGCTCGTCCGCGTTCGAGGTCGTGAGGTGCGGCTTCAGTAGCAGGATCGCCGAGACGTTCAGGCGGCCGTCCTCGAGCGCGGGGAAGATGCGCGGGTGGCTGCGCGCCACGCGCGCGGCGTCGATGCGCCGGCAGGCGGCGTCCTCCGACATGAGCAGCACGCGCACGCAGCACGCGTACATGGAGTCGCAGGCCTGGTCACGGTAGAGCTGGCGCGCATCCGCCTCGGCGATGTAGCACAGCAGCTCGGCCGTCTTGGCGCGCATCTCGGCGGAACGCGTGCTGAGCCCACGCCACACTTCGTGCGGTTGCAGACCCGCAAGCCAGAACTTGTTCATCGGAACTCCGCGTCGGGGGCAGGGTCGCGGGGGCAACGCCGATCGTAGCACGAGCATTCGCGACGCTCGTGGATGAGCGTGCAGCGCGTGGAGTGCGTCGCGATGAAAAAGTTGCGTGGGATCAGGCCGTTCGCGCCGCCGCGCGGCGCAGGCGAGCGATGGCGCGCGTCCTGAGAGCGAGCGTCGTGTGTAAGCAAAGCGCGCTCGAATCGGCGTCAAGACCAGAGTTCGACAAGCTGGAAGAATTCTCGCACGCATGCCGGCGCATGCACGGGCTCGCGGCGTCGCGCCGCCCTGCGCGGTCAGCACTCGAGGCGGCGGCGCGCCAGGGTCACGAGCTCAGCTCGGCGATGCGTCGCGTCACCCTGCGCGAGCAGAGCCCGAAGCGGCGTCGCGCCACGCACGCCTGGGCCGCGCAGCCTTGCGCGCGCACGGCGGCCGCCCCCGCCGGCCGGCGCACGCAACGATCGGCGCGGGGAACGCGAACCGCGCGCCACGCCGAGCTCCCGTCGAGCGCTCTGCACGCCGCATCGCGCGCCCGGGCTCGACTGCCCACGCGCCCACCACTCCGGCCCTGCCAATCGCAGCGTCCGCGGCCCTTGACCCTCCTGTGACTCGGGCCTAGACTCGAACCACCTGCGCTTACACCGGACACGAGGTTCGGCTTGGAGCGTGTTCGGAGGCAATGACTTGGCGACCATCCGGCTGGAAGGACTGTCGGTCTTCGGCCATCACGGCGCACGCCCCTACGAGAAGGAAGCGGGGCAGCGCCTCGAGGTCGATCTCGAGCTGCGGATGGTCGACGACCGCGCCGAGCTCACCGACCGTCTGGCCGATGCAGTCGACTACGACAAGCTATACGAGATCGTGCGCGAAGTGGTGGAGGGCAAGAGCTTCCACCTGCTCGAGGCCCTGGCGGCGAAGATCGCCGACACGATCCTCGAGCGGCACCCGATCCAGAACGTGAAAGTGCGCATCTCCAAGCAGAATCTGGGCTGGACGACGGGTGGCCGCGCCGTCATCGAAGTGCTCCGGGAGCGAGGCAAGTGAAAGCATTCATCGGACTGGGTTCCAATCTCGGCGACCGTGAGGCCAGCCTGCGGCAGGCGCTCGAGCAGCTCGCGCAGGCGCCCGATACGGTGGTCGTGCGCGCCTCTTCGCTCTACGACACCGAGCCGGTGGGCGTCGAGGACCAGCCGCACTTCCTCAATGCCGTCGCCCAGCTCGAGACGCAGCTCACGCCGCGCCAGCTGCTGTGGAACCTCATGCTCATCGAGCGCCGGCTCGGCCGTGTGCGCACGCAGCGCTGGGGCC
Source organism: Candidatus Eiseniibacteriota bacterium (assembly GCA_040081365.1). Lineage (GTDB taxonomy): Bacteria > Eisenbacteria > RBG-16-71-46 > RBG-16-71-46 > RBG-16-71-46 > JAIOPA01. The sequence goes on from JBEBGT010000121.1 coordinate 2,579, forward strand.
CGCGCACGATCGACCTCGACCTGCTGCTCTACGAGGACACCGTCATCGAGGACGACGACTTCCAGCTTCCGCATCCCGAACTGGCCAAGCGCTCGTTCGTGCTGGTGCCGCTCGTCGAACTGGAGCCCATGCTCACGCATCCCGTCACCGGCGAGACCATGCTCGCCCTGCTGCAGCGTCTCGGCGCGCGCCCGCTCGTGAAGCACGGCTCGCGGCTCTGGAACTGACCGCGAACGATGGCATCCAGGGCGTCCACGGACGGACGGAGTAGGGGACCGCGGGGAGGCCGCGCGTGAGCGCTGGCGAGAACCGCTATCTGGTCATCGAGGGCGTGATCGGGGCCGGCAAGACCAGCCTGTCGCGCATGCTGCAGGACCGCCTGTCGGCGCAGCTCGTCCTGGAGGAAGTCGAGGAGAACCCGTTCCTCAAGGACTTCTACCGCGACCGCGCGCGCTACGCGTTCCAGACCCAGATGCACTTCTTGTTCAGCCGCTACCAGCAGCAGCGCAACCTCAAGCAGACCGACCTGTTCAGCGATAAGCTGGTCGCGGACTACCTGTTCCAGAAGGACCGCATCTTCGCGAGCTTGAACCTGGTCGACAAGGAACTGGCGCTGTACGAGCGCCTGGTTGGCTGGCTCGAGCTCGACGTGGTGAAGCCCGACGTCGTGGTGTACCTGCAGGCCAGCACCGAGACGCTCATGGAACGCATCGTCAAGCGCAATCGGTCGTTCGAGAAGGACATGGACCGAGGCTACATCGAGAAGCTGAACGAGGCCTACAACCACTACTTCTTCCATTACAGCGACACCCCGCTGCTGGTGGTGAACACGAACCGCATCGACTTCGTGAACCAGCCGGACGACTTCGAGGACCTCCTGAAGCGCATCCTGTCGCACCGTCAGGGGACCATGTACTACTCGCCCCTGGAGAAAGGCGGCTCCGCATGAGTGGCGAAGCCCGAGTGGGCGCGGGAGCCCCGCGCGCGAAGATCACCGCACCGGCGGTCGTGGCGCTCAAGCGCAAGGGCGAGCCGATCACGGTGGTCACCGCGTACGACCACCCCACGGCGCGGCTCGCCGATCAGGCCGGCGTCGAGATCCTGCTGGTGGGCGACTCGGTGGGCACGGTCATGCTGGGCTACGACAGCACGCTGCCAGTGACCATGGCGGACATGCTGCACCACACGCGCGCGGTCTCACGCGCGAAGACCAGCGCGATGGTCGTGGGTGACATGCCGTTCATGAGCTACCAGGCCAGCACCGAGCAGGCCGTGCTGAACGCCGGCCGACTCGTGCAGGAAGGCGGCGCCGACGCGATCAAGCTCGAAGGCGGCGCGCGCGTCGCCGACGCCGTGAAGCGCATCGTCGAAGCCGGCATCCCGGTCATGGGTCACCTTGGGCTCACGCCCCAGTCGGTGCTGGCGTTCGGCGGTTATAAGGTCCAGGCGCGCGGCGAGGCCGATCAGGAACGCCTCCTCGCCGACGCGCGCACGCTCGAGGCCGCCGGCTGCTTCGCGCTCGTGCTCGAGGGCATTCCCGCCAAGCTGGGCGCGCTGGTGTCGCGTGAGCTGCACATTCCCACCATCGGCATCGGGGCCGGCGTGCAGTGCGATGGTCAGGTGCTGGTGACGCACGACCTGCTCGGGCTCTACCACGGCCATCGGCCCAAGTTCGTGCGCGTGTACGCCGAGCTCGGCGATGCGATGCGGGAGGCCTTCGCGCGCTACGTGGCCGACGTGAAGGCGCGGACGTTCCCTTCGGACACGGAGAGCTATTAGTGGCCGCGCGCCGTCGTGCCAGCGTGCCGAAGCCGAAGCGGCGTGCGCCGCTCGTGCGCGTGCGCTCGCTGGCCGACCTGCGCCGGTCTGTCGCGCGGTTGCGTGCGCGCGGTGAGCGCGTGGCGTTCGTGCCCACCATGGGCGCGCAACGCGTGGTCGTGAGCATCTTCGTGAACCCGCTGCAGTTCGGTCCCAAGGAGGACTTCTCGCGCTATCCGCGGCCCGCCGCGCGCGACCGTGCGCTACTGGCGGCCGAGGGTGTGGACCTATTGTGGGAGCCGCAGGTGGCCGACGTCTACCCGAGCGGCGATCGCACGCGCGTGTTCGTCGAGGGTCTGTCCGACGTGCTCGAAGGCTCGTCGCGGCCCGGGCACTTCACCGGCGTGTGCACCGTGGTCGCGCGCCTGCTGAACGCCGTCCTGCCCGACGACCTGTGGCTGGGCCAGAAGGATGCTCAGCAAGCGATCATCCTCGAGCGCATGGCTTCGGATCTGCTCATGCCGGTGCGCATCCTCCGCGGCCCCACCGTGCGCGAAGAAGACGGTCTCGCCATGTCGAGCCGCAACGCCTACCTATCGCATGCCGAACGCCAGCAGGCCGTGGCGCTGTCGCAGGGCCTGGCGGCCGCGTGGATCCTGCTCAAGTCGGGCGAGCGCAATGCGCAGCGGCTGGCGTCGGCGATCCGGCGCGAATGGGATGGCTACCCGTTGGTGCGCGAGGATTACATCGCGATCGTGGATCCCGTCACGCTCGAACCGTTGAAGCAGGTGCGAGGACCGGCGCTGGTGGCCGTGGCCGCGCACGTCGGCCCGGCGCGCCTGATCGACAACTTCCCGTGGAGCCCGCGCTAGCGGGCCGCCGCGGCTGCCGCGAACGGCACGCGCACGGAGTGCCGCGCGCCGCAGGATCTCAAGGAGGAACCGAACGTGAGCTTTTCCCACGGCAACACCGCCGCCGTCGTGCTGGCCGCAGGCATGGGCAAGCGCATGAACAGCGACCTCGCCAAGGTGCTGCATCCCATGGCCGGCAAGCCGCTCTTGGGGCACGTGCTCGACACGCTCGGCGAGCTGGGCGTGCAGCGCACGGTGGTCGTCATCGGGCACCAGCGAGAAAAGGTGCAGGCCGCGTTCGCGGGCCGGGCCGGGCTCGAGTGGGCCGTGCAGGCCGAGCAGCGCGGCACCGGTCACGCCTGCATGATGGCCGAGCCCGCACTGGGCACGTTCCAGGGCATCGTGCTGGTGGTGTGCGGCGACACGCCGCTGCTCACGTCGAAGACGCTGCACGCGTTGCTCGAGCGCCACACGCAGTCGGGTGCTCAGGTCACCGTGCTGTCCATGCGGCTGGCCGATCCCAAGGGCTACGGCCGTGTCGTGCGCACGCCGGATGGCCAGGGCATCGAGCGCATCGTCGAACAGAAGGACGCCAGCCCCGATATCCAGGCGATCGACGAGGTGAACTCGGGCATCTACGCGTTCGAGCACGCCGCGCTCTCGGGCATCCTGTCGAGACTCACCGCCAACAACTCGCAGGGCGAGTACTACCTCACCGACACCGTGTCGCTGTTGCAGGCGCGTGGCGCCAAGGCCGCCGTGTGGTGCGCCGAGGACGCGCGCGAGCTGCTCGGCATCAACACGCCCGAGCAGCTGGCCGAAGCCGAGCAGGCGTGGCTGGCGATGCGGCGGGGGGGCGGCGCGTGAGTGCCGCGAAGCCGGCCAGGCGCCGTGCGACGGTGCGCGCGAAGCGCACGAGCGCGGCGACTGCCGCCGGGCTCGACAAGCTGTGGGCGCCGTGGCGGATGACGTGGCTCCAGAACGCCGACGCGCCGCAGGGCTGCTTGTTCTGCCGGCTCGCCGCCGAGAAGGCCGACCGGCGCGACCTCGTGCTGGCGCGCGACGACCACGCGCTGCTCATGCTCAATCGCTATCCGTACTCGAGCGCGCACCTCATGGTGGCGGTGCAGCGTCACGCGGGCCAGTTCCACGAGTTGACCCGCGACGAGATGCTGGCGGTGCAGCGGCTGACCGCGCTCGCCGAGCGCGCGCTGGCGGCCGAATACGCGCCGCACGGGCTCAATTATGGTCTCAACGTGGGCCGCGTGGCGGGGGCCGGGTTCCCCGGCCACTTCCACCTGCACATGGTCCCGAGGTGGAACGGCGACACCAACTTCATGCCGGCGATCGCGCAGACACGCGTGCTGCCCGAGTCGCTGGACGCCACCTGGTCACGACTGCGGCGCGCGATCGGCGCGCTGGGCGCGGCCGGCAGCGACATCGCACCGGTGTCCGCGGAGCTCGCTCCCAGGGGACGCGGTCGACACGGGCTCCGGACGGGGAACGCTGGTCCCAAGCGAAAGGCGGCGAAGCGTGGCGCGTAAGGGGAGCGGGGCTTCGCGCACGGCACTCATCGTGCTATCACTGGTGGTGGGAGCGCTGGTGCTGTCGTGGGGCTGGACGATGTTCGGTCCACGCAATCCCGGCGCCCGACGTTCCGGCCGGCATGTCGTGCGCGTCCAGGTGCTGAACGGTTCGGGCGAGCCCGGCGTCGGCACGCGCGTCGCGGCGTACCTGCGAGAGGGCGGATTCCAAGTCACCGACGTCCGCAATGCAGATCGCAACGACTATTTTGCAACGTTCGTGGTCGCAAGGCGCTCCGACCTATCTTTGGCTGGTGAAGTAGCGCACTATCTTGGTGGGCCGCCGCTCGTGCGTCAGGAGTGGGGCTCGGAACTGGCGGATGTCTCGGTACTCGTCGGCAGCGATCGCAGCCGACTCCAAGTAGAGCCCTGAAGTCGAGCCTTGATGTGGTGCCCCTCGATCCCCGGTGGGGCCCGTAACGCGGAGGAACTACCGTGAACTTCGGCGGAACTGAAGTGATGCTCATCGTCCTCGTGATCCTCCTGCTGTTCGGCCCGAGCCAGATCCCCAAGATGGCGCGTGGTTTCGGTCAGGCCATCAAGGAGTTCAAGAAGGCCCAGCGCGAGATCACCGACGAGATCGAGCGCGAGCCGGCCTCCACGACGAAGAGCAACGACAACAAGCCGGTCCAGTGATCCTCCGCGGCTGAGTCCCGCCGCCCGAGACAACCTGCCTGACGCACGAACGGGCGCTCCCGCGAGGGAGCGCCCGTTTCGTTTCGGGGCTGCCTTGCGCCCCGGCCATCGTTCGCGCGGCGATCCCGTCGTGGGGAGCGGAGAATGCCCGCTCCCCCCACACGCCAGCACCGGGCGCGACCGCAAACGAGAAGGGCGGCCCCGTGTGGGACCGCCCCTGCGTGTTCCGCTGCGTCTGCGAGCGTCTAGAAGCCGCCGCCCGTGCGCGCGTCGTCGATCTGGGCCGCCGAGCGCAGCTTCTCGATGAAGCCGTCGAAGAACGTGCGCTGGCGCTTGCTGAGCACTTCGTTGGTGAGCTGGCCCTTCAACTGGTCGTTCAGCATGCTGTCGGGAGCCGCGATCACGCCCTCGGCGCGCGCGAACAGCCAGCCCTGTGACGTGCGGATGGGTCCGAGCACCTTGCCCTGGGGCGCGCTGTAGAGCATGCCGAGCAGTTCCGGGGCACCCGACAGGCGCGGGTCCGGCTGCGCGCGGTTGGTCTGCAGCGGCATCACCGTGAGACCGAGCGCCTTGCCGGCGTCCTCCAGCGACTGGCCGCCCTTGAGCGCGGCCACCACCTGGTCGGCCTTCGGCCTGGCCATGTCGACCCGGTGCTCGGCGTCGGCCAACATCTTGAGCTGCTCGCCGACCTCGTCCCGCGACGGCGGGCCGGCCGCATGCTGCATGACCACCTGCGCGACCACGAACTCGTCCGGCGACTCGAACACCTGGCTCACGGCGTCCTTCTTGGCGGACAGGCCCCAGTCGGCCGCCTCCGGGACCGCGAACAGCTGCGGCGGGGCGTTGTTCTGGTCGTAGTAGCCCGTTTTCATCGTGGCCAGGCTCTTCTCGGTCGCGGCCTTCGACAGGCCAACGGCCTTCGCACGGTTCGCGATGCCCTGCACC
>JBEBGT010000631.1:0-2178 GCA_040081365.1 Candidatus Eiseniibacteriota bacterium
ACGCCACCGACGTGCCGCCGAACTTGAACACCACCCAGCGCGGGCTCACGCCGCACCTCCGGCCGCGCGATACGCCGGCCACTGGGCGAGCCGCGCGCGCGCGTCGTGCGCGTGCACGGCGCGCGCCAGGGCCTCGGCGCGCGGCGAGGTCGTGACGCCGGTGCGCAGGTGCGGGCGTGGTGCGGCGGCGCTCAGGCCGGACGTTCGTAACCTCCGCACGAGCACAGCTTCGCCGTTCGTGGTGGGGCCATGGTCCTCATGCGCGCCGGGGTCGTGTAACGCGCGCGGCACTGGGGCTGCGGCGCGTTCGCGCTCGCGCCGCATCAGGCGCTCGCGGAAGCGCCGCACGATCGACTCGACCACGCGCTGGTCGATCAAGAACGCGTCGTGCCCGTGCGGCGAGCGCAACTGGTCCTGTTCGGCGAGCGGCGCGCCCTGCACGAGCTGCTCGACCTCGTCGACCGGGTAGAGCTGATCGCTCTCGATGGCCACCGCCAGCAGCGGCACGCGCAGGCTGGCGAGTGCGGGGCCCACGCCACCGCGGCTGCGCCCGATGTCGTGCGAGTCCATGGCGTCCAGCAGTACGGCGTAGCTCAGCGGATCGAAGCGCCGCACGAGTGCTTCGCCGTGGTGCGCGAGCCAGTCCGCGACGGCATAGTCGTGCCGGTCGCCACGTCGCCGGCCGAAGCGCTCGTCGAAGCCCGCGGGAGCCCGGTACGACAGCATGGCGATGGCGCGAGCGGCAGCGAGACCGGCGCGCGCCTCGAACGGCTCGCGCTCCCACGCCGGGTCGGCGGCCAGCGCCTGGCGCTGAGCCGCGCTCCAGCCCATGGCCCACGCCTCGTGCCGTGCGGGTGCGGCGACCACCGCCACCGCGCGCACGCGCGCATCGAGCAGCGCCCACTCCAGGGCCTGCATGCCGCCCAGCGATCCGCCCAGGACCAGCGCCACGCCGCGCACGCCCAGCGCATCGAGCACGAGCCGCTGCGAACGCACCAGGTCGCGCACGCTCAAGCGCGGGAAGCGCCGGCCCCACGGCTCGCCGTCGGCCGCGAGTGAGGCCGGCCCGGTGCTGCCGTGCACCGAACCCAGCGCGTCGACCGCGATCACGAAGTCGCGATCGGGATCGAGCGCGCGGCCCTGGCCCAGCAGTGCGGGCCACCAGGCTTCGAGGTCCGACGAACCCGTGAGTGCGTGGCACACCACCACGGCATTGTCGGCTGCGTTGGAGAGTCGGCCCCAGGTGCGGTAAGCCAGCTCCGCGCCGGCGATGGCCTCGCCGGACTCGGTCACGAATGGTGCGTCGAGCCGAAGCACGTCCTGGCGGCCGCCCGCCCCGAGCCGGCCCACGTCGGTGCCGCACGGCAGGAAGTGCGGGGCGGCCGCGGGTGCGGCGTCCGGGGGCGACGGTTCACGGTTATCGGCGCGCTCACGCCCACGGCGGTCGGGTCTGCCATCGTATGCGCTCATACCGGCACCTTCCCATTCGATGCGGGCGCGGCTGCGGCGCTGGCCGCGAACGCCCGCGAGAAATCGTCACGGATGTCGTCGATGTGCTCGATGCCCACCGACACGCGGATCAGGTCCGGCGTCACGCCGGCGCTCCTCTGCTCGGCGTCCGTGAGCTGCTGGTGCGTCGTGGACGACGGATGGATGACGAGCGTCTTGGCATCCCCGACGTTCGCGAGATGGCTCGCGAGCTTGACGTTGTCGATGATCGCCTTCGCGGCCTCGAAGCCGCCCTTGGCGCCGAACGTGAGCACGCCGCCGAAGCCGTGCTGCAGGTACTGCTTCGCACGCGCGTGGTAGGGGTGGTCGGCGAGCCCGGGATAGTTCACCCACGCCACTTCGGGCTGCTCGCGCAGCCACTGGGCCAGCTCGAGCGCGTTGTCGACATGACGCTGCACGCGCAGCGACAGGGTCTCGAGGCCCTGCAGCAGCAGGAACGAGTTGAACGGCGACAGCGGCGCGCCGATGTCACGCTGCCCCTCGACGCGCGCCTTGATGGCGAATGCGATGTTGCCGAACGGGCCCTTGGGGCCGAACACCTCCCAGAAGTCGAGCCCGTGATAGCCCGGCGCGGGCTCGGTGAAGCCCGGGAAGCGGCCGTTGCCCCAGTCGAACGTGCCGGCGTCCACGATCACGCCGCCGACGCTGGTGCCATGCCCGCCGATCCAC
>JBEBGT010000632.1:0-2174 GCA_040081365.1 Candidatus Eiseniibacteriota bacterium
GCAGGGCGCCGGACGGTCCGCGGTCGGGCTGCCAGAACGTGAACCTAGGCGGCGGTGGGCCCAGGCGCAATGGTGGACTCCAGTCGCCCGTCCTGCCGGGTGCCCGGGATCAGGGCCGTGCGAGCAGTCGCGTCACGGTCACGCACAGCGCCAGGGCCGCGCCAGCGGCCAGCGCCGCACGCCCCGTCCCGATCCGTTCGGCGAGCGCATGCAGGCCGATCCCCGCCGCTACCATCACGCACCATTCGGTGGGGAAGCGGTAGCGCGCGTTCATGGCGAGCGGCACCAGGACCAGTCCCTGGGACACCCACACCAGCGCTGGCAATGCGAGCCGCCGGCGCCAACCCGCCCATAGGAGCGCCGGGAGTGCGGCCAGCAGCGCGAAGCGGTGCAGCCACACGTCAGGCTCACGTGCGCGCAATGGGCCGGCGTACTCGACCAGTCCATGCGCCACGAAGCGTGCGAACCCGCCCGGGTTCTCGCGCACGATGCGAGCGGCCTCGTCCCGGAAGTGGCGGTCCAGCGCGACCTCGCCCAGCTCGGTGTGCCCTGCCATCCAGGCCCATGCGGCGTCGGGGCCCAGCCTGCTGTGCATGTTCCACGCGGCGACCCCGCCGCTGGTGAGCAACGGTACGAACGCGTGCAACCGGACCGCGTTGCGTGCGGGCCAAGGCATCCAGACCAGGAGTGCGCTCAGTACGCATGCCAGAGCGGCACGTCGATCGCGCATCACCAGCCACAGCGCACCGGCGGCCACGGCCGCCACGCCCGCGGGACGGTTGAGCACTCCCAGGCCGAGTACCGCGCCCGCTGCCACGGCCCAGCCGAGCGGCCGGTGTCGTCCCGCCTGCAGCACCAACCACACCGCGAGCACGGTGAGGAACGCGTGCAGGGTCTCGCTCATGACCTGCCCCGCATGGAACCACGCCACCGGCCACGCGAAGGCGAGCGCAGTGGCGAGCCCGCCAGCACGAACGCCGCCGAGGCGGCCCGCGACCGCCCCGGTCAGGGCGGCGGACAGGCCGTGCAGCGCTCCCTGCATCGCGACCAGCGCGGGCACGCCGCCCAGCGCCAGGGCGCAGGCCACGAACGCGCTGTAGGCCGGCGAACGGAACGCCAGGAACGGCAGTTCGGGGAACTGCACTTCGTGGTACATGAAGCCAGCGCCAGCGAGCAGCGAGCGGGCGATGGCCTCGAACGAGCGGCTGTCGGGGTTCTGGAACGGGTCGGTCCCGAGCACCGGGGTGATGAGCGCACCCAGCACCGAGAGCGCGACGGCGACCCTGCCCAGCGGGAATGCGGCGGCCGGGCCTCTCGGTGTGACCCGTGGCGCCCGGGCGGGGCGCTCGCGCTCGGCCGATGCGTGTTCCGGTGCGGTCATCTGAGCCCCGGCTTTCACCGATATGGCCGACATGTGCCCTCCTGTCCAGGCTTCCAGCAGGGACTCCGCTGGCTTGGCCTTCGAGGGGGGACCGTCATGGGTGGCCGGGACCGACGACGCGCCCGTCGATTCTATGTCCGCGTTGGTGCGGACCACAACTCGTTTCGGGCCCTGACACGGATCCGCGCGGGCCCAGCGCGCGCGCCCCGCACCGCTCGAAACCGGTCCCGGCTCCCGCCGCTGCAGCCCGCGCGGTCGCAAGCAGGTTCCGGCCACGCCCGCAGGGTTCCGCCCGGCACTCGGGCCGGGTAACATGTTCGCCCTATGATCCCCACGCCCCCAGCTTCCTCGCGTTCGAGCGCGTTCCCCACCTGGGCCGCGCTGTGCTTCCTGGCCTCCGGTGCCGCCGGTCTGTTGTACGAGATCGTGTGGTCCAAGCAGCTCGCTTACTTGCTCGGTAGCTCGCTGCACGCCGCCGCTGCCGTGGTCGCCGCGTTCCTGGGCGGCCTCGCTCTGGGCGCGCGCGTGCTCGGCGTTCCGCTGTCGCGCCGTGCGAACGGCGCGCGCACGTATGCCATGCTCGAGTTGGGCGTCGCCCTCCTGGGTCTGGCACTCCTGCCGCTGCTGCGCTGGAGCGATCCGCTCGTGGGCCAGCTCTACCGTTCGTTGGGCGGCGAGAGCGGCGCGTTCGCCGCCGCGCGACTCGGACTCCTCGTGGTGTTCCTGCTGCCGCCCGCCGCGCTCATGGGGGCGACGCTGCCCGTGCTGGTGGCGCACATCGAGCGCGACCGCG
>JBEBGT010000122.1:0-8328 GCA_040081365.1 Candidatus Eiseniibacteriota bacterium
GCTGCGCACCCGCATGGCGCGGCGTGTGCGAATACGGATCGGTGGGGAACGCACCATAGAGTCCGGCCGGCTTCTCGAAGCCGAGCCCGGCGCGCACGCGATCGTAGACGCGCATCAGGCGCTCCACGGTGCCAGGCTCGGCCCCCGCGGCGACGGCGTCGCGCACGCGTTCGCTCAGGGCCAGCAGCAGCTTGGCCACCATGTGCCAGTAGATGCTGCCGATGCCTTCGTACGCGTACATCGTGCCCGAGCGGCCGGTGAACGCGCGATGTTGGAACACGCATTCGAACAGCTCCAGCAGGCCCGCGCGATCGCGCGCCACATCCGCGCCCCAGCGCGGGTCGGCTGCCAGCGCATCGAGTGCGGCCAGCAAGTCGCCCGCGTGCCGGAAGTCGGCGTGGAACCGCAGCACGCCACCGGCGTCACGGGCCACGATGCGGCCCTCACCGGCCGACAACATGGCACCGATCAGCGTCACCTCGCGCGCCGCATCGTCGGGAACGACGTTCTTGTCCATGAACGCTGGCAGGGACTTCTCGGGGTAGAGCATGAAGCTGTCCTGGTCGGCTCGATAGAGCGCGCTCTCGAACAGCTGCTCGGCCAGTGCCGCGGCCTCGTCGGGAGTGCCCCAGCCCGAGGCGAGGGCGGCCACCTGCCCCTCGAGCATCTCTTCGAGCGGCCGGAGGCTCGCACCGCTGTCGGGCGTGAACTCCAGCAGCTGGTAGGAGTCGTACAGCCCATCGCCCCGGCGCGTGCTGCGCAGCGTGTGATCGGCATGCTCCAGCGCGAGCTGGCACAGCTCGAGCGCACGCGCGGCCTCAACGGGTCGCGGCTCACCCGGGCCGTACCCGTAGACCTGCCGCCGGTAGTCCGAGAACGCGCCGCCCAATGCGTCCAACATGCGCCGGCGCGTACGTTCATCGCGCGGGCCGGAACCGGGCTCGGGCCGCTCCGCGCGCAGCGCCTGGGTGATGCGCTCGAGCCAGTCCGCCACCGCGCCCGACACCGGCACGCTCGTGAGCGCGCTCGTGCGCACGAGGCGTTCGAGGAACGCCACATAGCGCCGCAGGTAGAACAACGTCACCACCGAGACACCGTGGCCCACGAGCGCGTTGTTCGCGTCGTTCCACTCGGGGCGTTGCGTGTTCATCCAGATCCCGCCATCGGGCACGAAGTTCGAGAGCTTGCCCAGCACAGGCACCAGCAACTTCTCGAGCAGCGTCACCTGCAGCACCTGCCCGTTCGCATGCACGAACCGCCCGTCGCTGCCGGTCTCGGAGACGCGTGCGGCGATCCGTCGCGCGTGTTCGGTGTCGTAGTCGATGGTGTGGTGAGGGTCCGCCACGATGCTCGCGTAGGGCTTGAGGCGGTACGGCACGTCGGCGTAGCTGTGACGCGCCAGCGGCAGCGCGGCCGCCAGTGCCCCGGGCTCGAATCGCTCCTGCGCCTCGAGCAGTCGCAGCAGGTACACGGCCTGGTGATCGCCCCAGTAGCCGATGTTGCTCCACGGCTCGTGCGGGTCGGGCACTTCCCAGTCGATGCCGTCGCGCGAAACGCGGTACGGGTTGAAGCCATCGACGGTCGAAGCGTTCACGAAGCGTGCGACCAGGTTGGGCAGGAACGCCGGGAAGCTGTACGCCAGTGCCTCCCAGTTCTGGAACACGTCGCGCCAGTTGCCCTCGTAGCTCAGTGCACGGCTGCCGTCGGGGTTGCGCACGCGGATGGCGAAGCGGTTCCACGGCCGGCTCGGGTCGCCGTGGCGGCGGCCGAAGTAGAGGGGCAGGTATTCATGGCACAACCGCACGAGCTGCGGTGCATCCCAGGTCTCCACGAGCGCGAGCAGTTCACGCACCCCGATCGAAGCGGGCAGCGCCGCGAGCCGCTCGGCATGTCGGCCGGATTCGATCCGGTTGCGCTGCGCGAGGAATGCACGCAGGTCGGCCGTGGGGATCTCATGATGCCGGTCGAACACTCCGCCACGCATGTCGTTGAACAGCACGCTCGCCAGATGGTGCGCTCCGGCCGTGGTGTCGGCGGTGCACTGGATGCCATCCGAGCCACCCACGATGCGCAGCAGGTTCTCGCCGGCTTCGCGCAGGCTGGCCTCGATGGCGACGTGCGACCAGGCGCCCGCTCCGAGCTGAGCGCGGACGCGCGCGAGCTCGAGGTGCCCGAGGCCCGCGTCCGCCGCCAGATGCCAGGTCACCGAGGACTGCGAAGCCAGCTTCACCGATGCGTGCACGAGGAAACAGCCGCGCTGACCGGTGAGCACGCTCGCCCCGGGCAGGGGCTCCCCACGCCGGAACGCGGCGATCGCATCCGCCGACAGCGCGACGCGCGCCCCTTCGAGCCCGCTCAGCCACACGGCGTTGGCCCGCAGCTGCTCCGACGCCTCGGCGCGGTCCACGATTCGCGAGCTCAGCGAGAACGTGGCGAGCCGCGCCGCCGGGTCGAGGTCGGTGCGCTTGTAGGCGTCCACCAGGCTGCTCGAGTGCTGGTAGAGCGCCAGCGGCACGCCGAACGGCAGCACATCGAGCAGGCCGTCGAGCAGCTCCACCGACACGGGGCTCCCCGAGCGGTGCTCGAGCGTGGCCGAGCGCACCCAGCCCAGAGCATCGCTGCCGGCCCAGCGATAACGGAACACCAACCCGAGCCGGGCGTGCTCCTCCTCGAACACCAGCCGGGTGCCGAGCGCGTTCTTGTAAAGGTGGCGCGCGATGCCCGGGTCGAACGTGCCACCCTCCGCGAACGGCTGCCAGAGCGTGGCGGGCCCGAACGACGGCTTCACGCGCAGCCACGTGACCGGGCCCGTATGCGCCTGGGCATCGAGCAGACGGTCCACGGTCTCATACGGGAACAGCGCGCCGTCGGGGTCACGACGGCCAGCCGTGAGCGACCCGAGTGAAGTCACGAACATCCACAGGTCCGTGTCGGTGGCGAGGCTCATGAGGAACGGGGCCATGCGCTGCACGTTCGCGATCCGGTAGAAGCTCTCGCCCTCGAACACGACGAAGCCACTGCCGTCGGCCCCAGTCGGGTGTGTCGGTCGCGTGACCATGCGCTCGGGTGTCATCGCTCGTCTCCTCGCGGCACCGCCGCCTTGGGCGTGCGATCCGCGCGATAGAAGCCCCAGTGTTTCTCGACCTCGGCGGGTTCGTTGCCGCCCTTCCAGTTCTCGTCGAAGGCCTCGAAGAAGAACGCCCCGATGCGTGCGCGTTGAACCCACGCGCGCGCCGCATCGCAGAACGCCTTCTGCTCGGCCTCGCCCACCTGGCCGCGGATCAGCTGCCCCTGCTCGCCGGTGGTGAGCTTCGAGGTCGCCCAACCGATCTCACCGATCGCCACGGTGCGGTCCGGATGCATGGCGCGCACCTCATCGTAGCGCGCCTCGCTCCATGCCAGCGCGCTGTCGAGCACCTGACCGCCCCACAGTGGGTGCAGGTGCGTGAACACGAAGTCGACCTCGGCCGCCACTCGCCGGCTCGCCGGCGAGCGCCAGTACAGCATGTCGTCGGCCGTGCTGACGGGCGCGCGGGCGCCCGCGCGCACCTGCCGGATGCGCTCGATGAGCACGGCCTCCGGCACCCGATTCCAAGACCACGACACCTGTGTCTCGTTCCCGACCGACACACCGGCCACGAGCTTCGGGTAGCGCCTGCATAGTCGTAACGCCGCCTGCACCTCGGCCTCGTTCGCCGCGCGGCCCGCGGGCAACGACTCCAGCACGCGCCCCGTGGAGTCGCGCCGGTCCTCGGGCTGCAACCACACGCCCAACAGCACGCGCATCGGCAGCCGCTCAGCGGCGATCACGCTCAGCAACGTGTCCGCGAAGCCCACCGAGCCGTAGAGTCGCACGAGCCGCCAGTGCCGCAGCATGATGTGCACATCCTCGCGCACCTGCGCGCGCGTCGGTCCGGCGCCACCGGGCGACTGCCCGTCGCGGAACGGCCCGTAGCAGATCGCTTCGCCCGTCCAATGGCCGTCGTGCGTGAGCACCAGCGGCCGCGGGCGCAACCCACGCGCTGCCGCTTGCCCCTCCGCAGGCGCACCGCACGTGACCAGCATCGCCAGCAGCGCACTCGCCGCGAGCACTGTATGACGCATGTTCACGCCTCCGGACCGGGTGAGAACGGCTCCTTCGAACGCCTGTGCACGGCACCCGGTCGCGAGGGCACTCGACACCAGACCGGACACTCGACCGCGCGAGCATGTGCGGTCCGCGACGGCCGTGCAAGCGTGCGCGCGCCGCGTCGTGCACCCGCACGCGCACCACGGGCGATCGACGCACAGCCGCCCCGGCGGCATGACTTTGTTCGCCGACTTTGTTCGCCGCACCCGCGCGGCGCGGTCAGCGGCCGGACTCGCTCGCCTCGAGTGGCGCGGCCGTGGCGCGCTTGGCCTTCGCGGTCTGGCGGCGCGCTCGCCGCCACGCCCCGGGCGAGTCGCCCACCAGCCTTCGGAACGCGCGCGCGAATGCCGCTTCGCTCTCGTAGCCCACGTCGAGCGCGATCTCCAGCACCTTGTCGTCGGATTCTCGCAGCCGCGCGGCGGCGAGCTGCATGCGCCACTGCGTCAGGTACTGCATCGGCGGCGTACCGATGAAGTGCATGAAGCGCTCGTGCAGCACCGAGCGGGACAGGCCGGCCTCCTCGCCCAGCCCCTCGATCGTCCACGGTTCGCTGGGGCGCGCGTGCAGGAGCGCCAGCACACGGCCCACACCGGGGTCGCGCATGCCGGCGAGCCAGCCCGTCTGCTCACCGCTCAGCGTGTCGGCGTGCCGGCGCAGCACGTCCACGAACATCAGCTCGCTCATGCGCTCGAGCACGGCTTCGCCGCCCGGCCGGCGGCCGCCGGACTCCTCCACGGCGGTGCGCATGAACTGTCCCATCCACGAGCGGTCCCCGGCCGCCGCGCCCGGCATGTGCAGCACGCGCGGCAGCGCCGAGAGCAGCGGATTGTAGGGTCGCGCATCGCACCCGAGGAACCCGCACACCAACGTCGCGGAGTCGTGGCCGGCGGCACCGGGCCGGCCGCCCGGTGGGGCCGGGTCGCCGACACGGAGACGGAAGGGCAGTTGGGATGGCCGCGCGGCGAAGTAGAGGCTCAGGTCCACTTGCTCGGCGCGCATGCCGGGCGCGCTCGACATGACATGCGGGTCGCCCTGCGGGAACAGCACGATGTCGCCCGCGTGCAGGCGCACGGGTGGTTCCCCGACCAAGGCCGCCCAGCACGAGCCCTCGATGATGCCGTGGAACTCGATCATGTGCTCGGCCGCGGGCATGACCGCCTGGAGGATGTCGCACGCCGCAGGCGCCTCGGCCACCCAGGGTGCCTGCCCATCGACATGGAAGAACAACGCGCCGCGCAGTCGCACGTTGCGCAGCAGGTCCGAGAGCACGTCCGCGCTCACCATGTCGGCTTCCCTCCCCCGTTTCGCGCGATCCCCGCGCAGGGCCGCCCACCGGATTCTTGGTCAAGTCATCCCGACGCCCGGCAGGGCGCCACTATGCCGCTTTCGGGCAACTTGCGGCTATGGCGAATCGTCGCCCCGCATCCATCCCGAGGAGATCGACCATGTCCAGTGTTCCCCATGGCAGCACGACCAGCACCCCGGCCCCCGACCTCACGGTCATCAAGGCCAAGCAGCAGTCCACCTGGGCCGCCGGCGATTTCGGCCGCATCGGCGTCACCCTGCAGATCGTGGGCGAGACGCTGTGCGAGGCCGTCGACCTGCGCTCGGGTGAGCGCACGCTCGACGTCGCCGCCGGCAACGGCAACGCCTCGCTCGCCGCGGCCCGCCGCTTCGCCGTCGTGACGTCCACCGACTACGTACCCGCGCTGCTCGCGCACGGCCAGCGCCGCGCCGAGGCCGAGGGCCTGCCCATGCAGATCCGCGTCGCCGACGCCGAACAGCTGCCGTTCGCCGACGGCGACTTCGACGTGGCGCTGTCCACCTACGGCGTGATGTTCGCGCCCGACCACGCCCGCACGGCTTCGGAGCTGTTGCGCGTCGTGCGGCCCGGCGGGCGCATCGGGCTCGCCAACTGGACGCCCGAAGGGTTCATCGGCGAGCTGTTCCGCGTCGTCGGCCGCTTCGTACCGCCGGCACCGGGCCTCACCCCCGCTTCGGCGTGGGGCACCGAGACGCACATCGTGACGCTGTTCGGCGCGCAGGCGGATGACATCCGCACGGAGCGCCGGCAGTTCACGTTCCGCTATCGCTCCGCCGAGCACTGGATCGAGATGTTCCGCCGCTGGTACGGCCCGGTCCTGCGCGCGTTCGAGTCGCTCGACCCCGCGGGCCAGCGCGCGCTCCACGACGCGTTGCTCGACCTGTTGCGCCGCTATGACCGCGGTGATGGCGAGGCGCTGGTGGTGCCGAGCGAGTACCTGGAGGTGGTGATCACGCGCGGCTAGGGCCGGATCGCGACGCAGCCGGGCCGCCCGAGCGGCCCGGCTGGGTGTTGCCCACAACAGACACCCCGGCTCACCGCACCAGCGCGATGCGCCGCACGGCCTGACCGTCCCGGTGCGTGAGCCGCACGAAGTAGAGCCCGGCGGGCAGATCGGTCCCGGACTCGTCGAGCCGGACCGTATGCGAGCCGGCTGCGAGTGAGCCGAGCGCACGTCCCGCCACGGCGCGCCCCGCGAGATCGAGCAGATCGACGCGCGCCTCGCCCGCGCTGGCGAGCGTGAACGATAGCTCGAATGCACCACGCGCCGGGTTGGGTCGCGGAGCGGACAGCGCCAACCCGCGCGCCGGAGGGGCCGGCACCGCGAGCAGGCCCACGGCATCCACATCGAACGCGGCCTGCAACACCTGGTCCTGTTGCTTGAGCCGGGTCACGCTGTCGAGCCGATGGCTCCCCTGCGCGACGAGCACGGCGAACACCGCTTCGTCGGCCTGCCCGCTCGGAAGATCGAAGGCGCCGGACGTGAGCATGAGACGGCGGTCGCCGGGCGAGCCGTCGATCCAGCCCGTGCCCGCGACCGGGTCCCCGGGAAGTTGGAACGTCGTGGGCAGGAGCGTGACGGGATCGACCATCACGCTGCCATTCTCGAGGAGCCCTTGCATGACCCGGTAGCTCTCGGTCGAGTCCTGCGGCCCCGTGCCGTTCACATACGCATGGAACGCCCGCATGGGGAACAACGCGGGCGCGCGGCTCGGCGCCCGCATGAGGTCGAACCCGACAGCCGGTGGCGCCGTGCCGTACACGAGATCGTTGTTCGTGGCGTTGTAGCAGTAACCTAGCGACAGGTCGGGGTCACACCCGATGAGGTCGTCCGTGGCTTCGCCGAGATCCGGGTCCGCCCACAGGGCGACGTGCAGCGCGGCAAGCGTGCTGGCGCTCCGGTTGATGATCCGGAAGCGCGTGAACACCACCTCGCCCGCGGGCGCCGGCCGATCGAAGCCCCAGGTGGTCTGTTGCACCTCGACCCCGAGCGGGCGCGCGCTGCTCGACCCGTTGTGCGCGGCGCCCTTACCCAGGTCGTTGAACACACTCCACAGCATCTGGTCGCCCAGGATGCCGAGCGAGCCGTCGGGCAACACCGGCACGGGCGGTGCACCCCGCGGGACGGCGCCGGCGATGTAGTCGGCCAGCGCCGCATCGCGGACCGCGGTGCTCGCATACTGTCGCTGCAACTTGTAGACCTTGAGCTCCGGCGCAGCGGGATCCTCGGGACTGCCGCCGGGTGCGGCCCCGGGCCGGAAGTCCTCACTGTATTCCGCGACCGAGACACGGGCGCCGGACGATGCCGCGAACGTCCCGAGCCACAGCCCTGCCGCGTAGACCGCGGTCTTCCCGGTGCCGATCGGGTACTCGAGCCCGGCACTGCCGGTGTTGACGTCCCACGCGAACGAGCCCGTGTTCTTCACCCGCATCGCGAGGCGGTTCACATCGATGCGCTGGCTGGCGTCGTCGATGTCCGTGCTGGCGGGTGCGGCCGGGCGGCCGGGCCCGCTCGGGCCGGCGTGGACGGCGACGGTGCGTGACGAGAGCAGCAGGAGCGTGAGCGCGAAGACGCGCACGAGCTTCGGCATGGCGGGCCTCGGGCGATGCGCGCGGCCGGGGGCGCTCCGGGATCTCCGGGGCGGCACACGCGGGGAGTGACTCCTTGATCAGTCTAGGCGGGCAGCCGGGTGCCTTCTAATGAAATCAGGCCGGCTCCGCCCGGCGGCGTTCGGGCGCGAGGCAGGACTGAACCCGGGCTGCCCCCCCGCCAGCGTCGCTGCCACCCGGCCGCAACCCGCTGCCCGGCCGCGCGCACACCTCCGTGGCGAACGGCGCCCGCTGGTGCGTCCGCTTTGACCCGAGCCAACCGGCC
>JBEBGT010000633.1:0-2157 GCA_040081365.1 Candidatus Eiseniibacteriota bacterium
GGGCGCGCTGGCGTCCACGCCGCGCTCGCGCAGCAGCTCGCGGATCTTGGTCTTCACCAGGTCGATGGCCACCTTGTTGTGGCCGCCGCCCGGGATGATCACGTCGGCGAAGCGTTTGGTGGGCTCCACGAACTGCATGTGCATGGGGCGCACGCTCTCTTCGTACTGGCGCAGGATCGAGTCCACCGAACGGCCGCGCTCGATGAGGTCGCGGCGCAACCGGCGCATGAGCCGGACGTCGGAATCGGCGTCCACGAACAGCTTGATGTCCATGAGCGCACGCAGCTCGGGGTCGTGGAAGATCAGGATGCCCTCGAGCACCACCACCAAGTGGTCGCTGATGCGCCGCGTGTCCTTGGTGCGCCGGTGTTCGTTGTAGTCGTACACCGGCTGCTCGATCGCGTGGCCCTCGAGCAGTTCGCTCAGGTGCTGGCGCAGCAGGTCGCCGTCGAACGCGTCGGGATGATCGAAGTTCCGCGCCTCGCGGTCGCGGAACGGCACGTTCTCCAGGTCCTTGTAGTAGCTGTCCTGGTCGATGATGACGACGCGTTTGGACCCCAGTTCGCGCACGATCGTGCGCGCGACCAGGGTCTTGCCGGAGCCGGAGCCGCCGGCGAGCCCGATGAGGATGCGTCGTGACATGCGGGACGAGGCTAACCGAGCACAGGCCGTGCGCACAACAACGCGCCGCGGTGGGAGCGCGACCGCGACGGCCGACGTGTGTTGCCCGTCAGTTGGCCTTGGCGCTCTGCAGCAGCAACACCGACTGGTGTCCCGGATCCGCCAGCCACTCGTAGAAGTTGCTGTGCCCGAGATTCAGCCGGTCGAGCCGCTGCAGGTAGTCGGCCCAGAACGCATCGCCGTGCCACAGCGCGCGCGTCGCCGCACCGCTCGCCAACGTGCCCAACCCGCTCGGGTCGCGGCGCACGCGGCCCATCAGGTCGGCAGGCAGTTCGCCGCCCACCAGCCAGCGCACGCTGTTGCGCACGCGGCCCAGGATCATCGTCGACACGATCTGCCCGCCGATCACCGCGAACTGCTCGTCGAGTGCGCCCGTCAGCACCTCCGGGTCGGTCGTCGCCGGTGGGATGGGCGGGTAGAAGCGCACCAGTTCCGGATCGTCGAGCAGTGAGTACTGGAAGCGCGCGGCCAGACCACCCGTGGGTGCGCCCCAGTTCGTGTTGAGCGCCGCGCCGGTCACGAGAAGCCCCAGGAAGAACCCGGGATGCAGGCTGTCGCGGAGCGCGGGGGCAGCGGAGGCCACCACGCCCGCGGCCTGATCGAGCCCATTCCAGACGGTCGCACGGCGCTGGCCCGAGAGCCGCGAGCTCACCGAGTCCGGCATGGCCGGTGCGGCGGCGAGCTTGCCGAACAGCGCCTGCACCACGGCGCGCACGTCGACGCCGGCCAGGTTGCCGGCCAGCGCGAGCGAGGCATTACCGGGCTGATAGTACGTGTGCAGCCGCGCGCTGGCGTCCTTGGCGTTCAGCTTCGCGAGCCCGGGCAGCGAGGCCAGGCGCAACAGCGCGGGGTCGTCGGCACCGCGGGCGATGGCGTCCGAGCGCCAGTACAGCACGTCGGCGGGCTGCCCGAAGTAGCGCGCGCCAGCGTCGCGCCGCACGCGCGCCACGGCGGCCTTGAGGCTGGCGTCGGTCACGACGGGGCTCGCCATGCGGGTCGCGAACTGCTGCAGCGCTCCCGGCAGCTGCGCCGGCGTGACGATCTCGGTGAAGCGCACCAGCTCGCGTGTGGTGCGCGCTTCCCAGCCCAGCGGGCGCAGACTCGTCATCTCCTCGCGCGTACGCTCGGGCACGTCACCGGCGGCGGTCGTGAACTCGAGCTCGGCGAGCAATTCGGCCAGACCCTCGAGGCCCGCGGGGTCGTAGCCCGAACCCGCGCGGAACGCGAGCGCGATGGCGATACCGGTGGTGCCGGGTACGTGGCGCGTGCGCACCTCGAGGCCGTTGTCGAGGCGCCAGTGCTCGGACTCGGTGCTGTCGGCCAGGGTGAGCGCGCGGGCGGGCAGCGCGGTGAGGGCCAGCAGGACGAACGTGGCAAGGGCGCGGATCGGGCGATGCACGGGCACTCCGGGCTCGAGGGGGTTCACGGGGAATGGCCGTTGATTGTAGCGCAAGCGGGGGGGCACTTGTCCCGGAC
>JBEBGT010000123.1:0-8195 GCA_040081365.1 Candidatus Eiseniibacteriota bacterium
AGGTGGCGATGCGGCTGCTTCTCATCGGCACGCACATCCACGTGCACGGCGGCGAACGGCCCGCGGCGCGTGCGCGTGACCACGATCTCGACGCCGGAGAGCCGGAGCCGCGCCGGCAGCGCCTGCAGCTCGGCCTCGCTCCAGCCGGCCGACACCAGGGCGGCCAGCGTCATGTCGCCGGCGATCCCCGAGACACAATCGAAGTGCGCGTGCTTCATGCCCGTCTCCTCGCTCCCACCCGGCTCGCACCCACGCGGCCGGCCCCCACATTGATCAAGTGCGCGGCGTAGCCGGCACCGAAGCCGTTGTCGATGTTCACCACCGTCACGCCGGCCGCACACGAGTTGAGCATGGCCAGCAGTGGCGCCAACCCCCGCAGGTGGCTGCCGTAGCCGATGCTGGTGGGCACCGCGATCAACGGCCGGTCGGTGAGTCCGCCCACCACACTCGGCAGTGCCCCTTCGAGCCCGGCCACCACCACCAACGCGCGCGCGCCGCGCAGCTTGGCGCGATGCGCGAGCAGGCGGTGCAGTCCGGCCACGCCCACGTCCGCCACGAGCTCGGCGCGGCTGCCCAGCGTACGAGCGGTGACCAGCGCCTCCTCGGCCACCGGCAGGTCGGCGGTGCCAGCGCACAGCACCAGCACGCGTCCGACGCCCGCCTTGCGGCGGCCGCCGCGTGCCGGCAGCACCACGCAACGCGCGGCCTCATGCACTTCGGCGTGCGGGAACTCCTCCGCCAGCGCGGCGCGCGCGGCGTCCTCCACGCGCGTGGCCAGCACCACACCGTGGCGCGCGTGCAACCGACGCGCGATCGCCACCACCTGCGCGGGGGTCTTTCCGAGCCCGAAGATGACCTCGGGAAAGCCGGTGCGCAGCGCGCGCTGGTGGTCGAGCGCCGCGAACTCCAGCGCCTCCAGCGGCGCTTCGGCGATGCGCTTGGAAGCCTGCGCGGGCGTGACCGCGCCGCGCTTCACCTGGCGCAGCAACTGCGTGAGCTCAGCCGGCCGCACGCGGGGTCTCGACCGGCTGGGCCGCCGGATCGGGCGCGAACGCCTCGAGGCCACGCTCGGCCAGGTCGCCCAGGTAGGCGCGCAGCAGTTCGGTCATCTCGTGCGCCGTGCGCGTGTGGTTCACCTGCTCACGCACACGCGCGCTGTTGGGCAGGCCCTTGATGTACCACGCCACGTGCTTGCGCATCTCGCGCGCGGCCACGTTCTCGCCCGCCGTGGCGACCAGCATGGCCAGATGCCGCACGCCGGCCTCGAGCCGTTCCTGCGCGGTGGGCGGCGGCAGCAGCTCGCCGCGCTCGGCCAGCGCACGGATGCGACGGAACACCCACGGGTCGCCGAACGCGGCGCGCCCCAGCATGACGCCGTCGCAGCCCGTGGTCGCGAGCATGCGCAACGCGTCGTCTGCCGTGCGCACGTCGCCGTTGCCGATCACCGGGATCCCGACCGCGGCCTTGGCCTCGCCGATCAGGTCCCAATGCGCGTGCCCCTCGAACTTCTCGGCGCGCGTGCGCGCATGGATCGCCACCGCCTTGGCCCCCGCACCCTCGAGAGCGCGCGCGACGTCGACGACGTTCTGCGACGGGCCGTCCCAGCCCAGGCGGATCTTGGCGGTCACGGGCAGCGACGTGGCGCGCGACATGGCCTCGACGATCGCGACGATGCGCGGCACGTCCTGCAACAGTGCGGCGCCCGCGCAGCGATTGACCACCTTGCGGACCGGGCAGCCCATGTTGATGTCGATCATGTCGGGCCGGCGCTCGGCCGGCAGGTCGCTCAGGACGCGCGCGGCGTCGGCCATGGTGGCCGGGTCGCTGCCGAAGAGCTGGATGCCGATGGGCCGTTCGCTCGGCTCGAAGGCGCAGTACTCGAACGTGGCCTGGCTGCCGCGCACGAGCCCGTCCGAGGACACCATCTCGGTGTACACGGCCGACGCGCCCTGTTCGCGCGCCAGCTGGCGGAACGGCGAATCGCTCACGCCGGCGAGCGGCGCCAGCACGAACGGCGAATCCATGCGCACGCCGCCGATCTCGAACGGCTTGACCGCCGGCTGCCCCGCGGACGCCGGCACGTGTTCGCGGGTTTCGCTCATGTGCGCCCCCCACGGCCGCGCGCGGCGAGCTGTTCCTGACGGCGCGCGAACTCCGCCACGGCGTCGAAGTCGTTGGCCACCGTGTGCGGTACGCCCTCGGCGCGGCACCACTCGAGCAGTGAGCCGCGCGCGAGCACGGCATCAGCCGCGAGCGCGCCGTGGCGGTCGCTGGTGCCGTCGCCCACGAGCACGGTGTGATAGCCGCGACTGCGATAGCGTCGCACGTGCTGCGCCTTGCAGTTGCCGCACGACTCACACGCCGGGTCGGCGAACGGGAATTCGGGCACGACCGTGCCGTCGGCGCGGAACACGAGCCGGTTGGCCGCCCACGGCAGTTCGCCCAGGCCCTCGCGCGCCAGATGGTCGCGCACATAGAAGTCGAAGCCCTCGCTCACGATCATCACGGCGTCGCCGCGACCCAGGGCCTCGCGCGCGAACGGTGCGAAGCGCGGATCGATGCGGAATCCGCGTGCGAACTCGAGCGCCTGTTCCTCGTGCACGCGGAGCTTCGCGCACTGCGCGCGCGTGAGCTCGCGGTGCCCGATGCGGCCCGCCATCCACTCAGCCAGCTCGGGCACGCGCGCGGCCTCGCCCTCGGGCGAGACCTGCTCGGCGAACGCCGCCCCGATGTCGCGGGGCGACACCGTGCCGTCGAAGTCACACAGGTAGGCGATCGGCATGACTTACCGGCGCGCCCCTCCGGCCGCGGGCGCCTTGAGCCCGGCGGCCGCGAACACACCGCGCGCGTCGGCACTGTGCTGCAGCACCTCGAGCGCGCGCAGGAACACCGGGTCGCGCGTCAGTGCCGCACGCGCCGCACCGAGCACGCCGCCCGGATGATGCGAGTCGTAGCGCACACGGGCCAGCGAACTGTCGGCGGCCACATGGACGTCGGGCGCCAGTCCCATGCCGGCGCGCACCACGCGCCCGCCGTTCGTGCGGTACGTGCGTGCGGAACCGGGCACGGAGTCGCGGGCCACGCCGGGCTCGGCATCGTCTTCACCCTCGTCGTCGGAAGCGGCGGCCATGAGTCGCTCGCGCTGGATCGACCGGCCGCTCGGCGTGAGGTAGCGCGACACGGTGAGCTGCAGCGCCCCGAGCGACGTGCGCAACGGATAGATCTGCTGCGCCACGCCCTTGCCGAACGTGGTGTCGCCCACGAGCACGGCACGGTCATGATCCTGGAGCGCGCCGGCCACGATCTCGGACGCCGAAGCGGAGCCGCCATCGACGAGCACCGCCAGCGGCCAGCCGAGTTCGGCACGCGCGGCCTTGGCGTCGTAGTCGCGGCTCGCGCCGGTGGCGCGGCCGGCGGTGCTGGTGACGCGCGCGCCGGCCGGCAGGAACTGGCCCGCGATGGCCACCGACTCGTCGATCGTGCCGCCGGGATTGCCGCGCAAGTCGAGCACCAGCGCGCGCGCGCCCGCGCCGCGGAGTGAATCCACTGCGCTCGCGACATCGGCCGCGGCGTGCGCCGAGAAGTGCGCGAGCCGCACATAACCCACGCCCGGCGCGGCGATGAACGCGTAGGGCACGTTCTTCACCGTGACGCGCCGGCGCGTCAGTTCGATGGTCTTCTCGCTCACGTCGCCGTCACCCACGCCGTGCGCCGATTCCTCGCGCGCCACCGTGAGCACCAGATGCGTGCCGGCGGCACCGCGCAGTTTGGCACTGACTTCGTCCGGCGACAGCCCGAACGTGGAGCGGCCGTCGACCTTGGTGATGATGTCGCCCGGCTGCACACCGGCGTCCCACGCGGGCGAGCCTTCGATGGGCGCGATCACCACCGGCCAGCCACCGCGCTGATCGACCGACGCACCGATGCCGTCGAACGCCCCCTGGATGGTGCCGCGTACCGCGCGGAACTCCTCGGGGTCCAGGTAGCGCGACCACGGATCGAGTCCGTGCGCCACACCGCGCATGGCACCCGTCACCAGCTTGCCCGTCTCGACCGGATCCACGTAGTTGGCCTTCACCGTCTCGAGGACCTCGACGAACAGGTCGAGGCCCGTGTACAGCCCGCGCGCCGCGTGACTGCCGCCCGCCCACCAGCCGAGCGCGAACAGCACGCTGAGCACGGTACCGAGCAGGATTCGACGACGGGACACGGGACCTCCGCAGGCAGGATGGACGGTGGCGCGGGACGGGGCGGCCGGCCGGACCGGCAGCAAGCACTATAACATGCGGCAGACGGGGAACTTGAGAGTACCGGACTGTATCCATGGGCTGCCCCCCGGGTTCGATGCCGCCCGGATGCGCGCGGTGTGCCCCGAACACGCGCTCGCTGCGCGCTCAGCCGCGCAGCGTGGCGTTCTGCAAGCGCGGCGCGAGCGTGGCCCAGACCTGGGTCTCGAGCGTGTCGGGCGACTGCGCGGCGTCGAGCACGACGAAACGCTGTGGCTCCTGGCGCGCGAGTTCCAGGTAGCGTTCGCGCACCCGACGATGGAACGCTTCGGACTCGAGGTCGAGCCGGTTGGCGGTGCCGGGCGCGGCCGCACGACGCTGCAGCCCCAGTTCGGGCGAGACGTCGAACAGCAGCGTGACGTCGGGCACGAGCCCGCCGGTGGCGGCGCGGTTCCAGCCGGCGAGCAGCGCCGCATCGAGCCCGCGCCCAGCACCTTGGTACGCCAGCGTGGAATCCCCGTAGCGATCGCACAGCACAACGCGACCCGCGGCGAGCGCGGGCCGGATCGAGGTACTCACGAGTTCGGCACGCGAGGCTTCCATGAGCAGCGCCTCGGTGAGCGGACCCGGTGCGAGTGCAGGATCCAGCAGCAACTCGCGGATGCGTTCGGCGAGTGGCGTGCCGCCGGGCTCGCGCGTGACGAGCGGATCCAGGCCACTCGAGCGCAGGCGAGCCACGAGTCGAGTGACCTGGGTGCTCTTGCCCGAGCCTTCGCCGCCTTCCAAGGTGACGAAGAGCCCGGGCATGGTGTTCTAGCGCGCGCGCGCCGGGGCGCGGCGCTTGGCGGCGGACTTCTTCGCCGGCTTGGCCGCGGCCTTCTTCACGACCTTGGCCGCACGCACCGGCGCGTGGCCGTTGCCGTGACCGTTGGTCGAGGGAGCGGCCTTGGGGGTCGCGGCCTTCATGAGCTTGTTGGCCGCGGACGGTGCCGCCTTGCGCGTGGGCGGGGCCTCGCGCTTCAGGATCGGCGGGTTCGTGCGCATGAGCTTCTCGACGCCCTTGGGGTCATCGATATAGCGCTCGACGAGCTCGCGCGCCGTGTCATCGGGGATCTGCACCGGCGGCGACTTCTTGAAGTACGACGACGGCGCGATGAGCGCGCCCTTCAGGCCGTGGTCCAGGCCGAGCTTCGCGCAACGCACGGCGTCGATCACGATGCCGGCGGAGTTGGGCGAGTCCCACACCTCGAGCTTCATCTCGAGGTTCAACGGCACGTCGCCGAACGTCGTGCCTTCCATGCGGATGTGGCACCACTTGCGGTCCTTCAACCACGGCACGTAGTCGCTCGGACCCACGTGCACGTCCTCGGCCGGCAGGTCGTACGGGATGTTGCTGGTGACGGCCGACGTCTTGCTGATCTTCTTGGACTCCAAGCGTTCGCGCTCGAGCATGTTCATGAAGTCGGTGTTGCCGCCGAAGTTGAGCTGGTAGGTGCGGTCGATGCGCACGCCGCGGTCGACGAACAGGTTCGCCAGCACGCGGTGCGTGATCGTGGCGCCGACCTGCGACTTGATGTCGTCGCCGATGACCGGCAGGCCCTTCTTCTCGAAGCGCTGCTGCCAGTACTGCTCACGGGCGATGAACACCGGGATGCAGTTGACGAACGCGCAGCCGGCCTCGAGCACCTGCTCGACGTACCACTTGGTGGCCTCTTCGGAGCCCACCGGCAGGTAGTTCACGACGACGTCGGTCTTGGTCTCCTTCAAGAGCTTGACGATGTCGACCGTGGAGCCCGGTGCCTTCTTGATGATCTGCGACAGGTACTTGCCCAGCCCATCGTGCGTCATGCCGCGCTGCACCGTGACGCCCATCTTGGGCACCTTGGTAAAGGCGACCGTGTTGTTCGGCCACTGGTAGATGGCGTCCGAGACATCCTTGCCGACCTTGTTGGCGTCGACGTCGATGGCCGCCGAGATCTCGACATCGTTGATGTGATACCCGCCCAGGTTCACGTGCATCAGGCCGGGAATGCGGTCGGTGGCCTTGGCGTTACGGTAGTAATGCAGCCCCTGCACGAACGATGAGGCGCAGTTGCCCACACCGATGATGGCGACTCGAACCTTGCCCATGGTGACTAGACCTCCGAGGATGCCGAACCCGCATCGCGGGTGATTTTATAAACGTGAGCCATCCGCTGGATCGCGGTGGCGAACGAGAAGATCACGAGCACGATCAGCGCACCCGGGATGACCGGGCCGAGACCGAAGAACCCCGCGACGATGAGCAGCACCATGCGCTCCGGCCGCTCGAACCAACCCACCTTGCAATCGAGCCCGAGCCCTTCCGCGCGGGCCCGCGTGTACGACACCATGAACGAGCCCACCATCGCGAGCATCGCCATGATGGCGATGACGAGGAAGGTGACGGGCTCCAGCCCGTGCTGCAGGTTCGACAGCACGCGCTCGGGATTCACGGCCATGTCCACCAGCTGGGCCGTGTAGTACCAGGCGATCCCCACGAACAGGACCGCCTCGGCGATGCGGTCCAGGGTGGAATCCAGGAACGCGCCGAAGCGCGTGACCTTCCCCCCCAGCCGCGCCACCTGTCCGTCGAGGATGTCGCACAGGCCGGCCAGTAACGCCAGCGTCGCCGCGATCCGGAAACGGCCCATGGCGAACTGCAGCCCCGAGGCCAGGCACAGGATGAAGCCGAACACCGTGAGGTGGTCGGCGCTGAAGCCGATGGCGAGCAACAGCCGCACGAACGGGTCGAGCACCGAGTGCGCGAGCTTCTTGAGCACTTCCTTGTACCCGCCCACGCTTCCCTCCGGGCCCCTGGCGACTGCTTCCGGGGCGCTCACTCCTGCGCTCCCGCTTCGGCGTCTCGTTCGAGGGCTTTCTCGGCCCGCGTCCGCCCTCCCAGCACCAGCACCATCTCGCCTCGTTTCCACTCGGCGCGCAGCGCCGCGCGTACCTCGCGTGACGTGCCGCGCAACACCTGCTCGTGCAGCTTCGTCAGCTCGCGCGCCAGCGCGATCGGACGTTCACCCCAGATGGCCTCGAGGTCGGTGAGACAGGCCTCGATGCGATGCGGCGACTCGAACACCACGATGGTCTCGCGCTGGGCGGACAGCTCCTCGAGCCGCCGCCGGCGTGCCGCCCCCTTGGGCGGCAGGAAACCCGCGAACACGAATGCATCGGTTGGCAGACCCGAGACTTGCAGTGCGGTGATGACCGCGCTGGGACCCGGGATGCTCTCGACCCGTACCCCCGCCGCCACCGCCGCCCGCACGACCGGGAACCCCGGATCGGCGATGCCCGGTGAGCCGGCATCGGTGACCAGTGCCACGTCCTCGCCCGCCTGCACCCGCTCGATGAGCGACGCCGCCCGGGCGCGCTCGTTGTGCTCGTGCAGGCTCACGACCTGCGCGGGGATCCCGAAATGCGACAGGAGCCGCCGCGTGTGCCTTGTGTCCTCGGCCGCCACGAGACTCGCCTCACGCAGCACCCGGAGCGCGCGCGCGGTGATGTCCTCGAGATTGCCGATCGGCGTCGCCACCAGGAACAAGGTGCCTGCGCGGCCGTCGGCTGGACGCCCATGGGTCACGCTTGGTCCTCTTGGCGAAGGCGTGGAAACGGTACCGTTTGAAGCGGCCGGAAGTTAGCACGGGGGTATCGGAGCGTCCACAACCCGTACCGAGAACGCACGTTGGTTGCTTGGCTGCGTCAGTCTCTAGTCGGAGCACGGTCGCTGTGCTCGTTCGTTCGTTACGTCGCGGCTGGCGCAGTGGGCTGGTGCTGCAGCGTTCGTCCGGGTTCATCGTTGCTACCGTGGCGGCTGGCGCCGGGCGCGGTGGCTGGTGCGGACGACGGCGACTCACCGGGTGAGGGGGTGCTTTTTCGGGGCACGGCCCCCCGAGGTCCGAAGCCGGCGCTCTACCTCCTGGCCGCGTCCCCGAAAATGCACCC
>JBEBGT010000124.1:0-8179 GCA_040081365.1 Candidatus Eiseniibacteriota bacterium
ATCTACATCTGCTCGTACGTGTTCGTGATCACGGGGCTGGGCGTCGTCGTGTACACGTCGCGCAGCGGCCACGGCCCGTGCTGCGGCTGGTCCGCACCCACCACCACCACGTCGGCCTGCTTGCCGGCCTCGAGCGAGCCGATCCTGGCTCCCATGCCCAGCGCGTCGGCGCCATCGCAGGTGGCGAGCGCCACGACGTCGGCGGCCGAGAGCGGTTCGTCGCGATGCTGCACGCGCGCCAGGCCCGCCGCCAGGCTCATCTCGTGGAACGTGTCGAGCCGGTTGTTGCAGGCCGCGCCATCGGAACCCAGACCGCAGCGCACCCCGGCGCGCTTCCACGCGCGCACGTCGGCGATGCCGGAGCCGAGCTTCAAGTTGGAGCCCGGGCAGTGCACGAGCGCGGCGTTGGCGCGCTTCACCAGCCCCAGCTCATGCTCGTCGAGCCACACGCCATGCGCACCCACGAAGCGTTCGGTCATGAAACCATGCTCGGCGAACCACGGGGCGGCGTGCTGGCCCACCACGCCCTTCACCTCGGCGCCCTCGGTGGGGGCCTCGGCCATGTGCGTGTGCACCAGCAGCCCGCGCTCTTGCGAAGCCGCGGTGACGTCGCGCCACAGCCCTTCGCTGCACGACAGGATGAAGCGCGGCGCCAACGACACGCTCAGGCGGCCCTCCGCCGCGCCGTGGTAGCGCTGCACCACCGCGAGTGCGGCATCGAGCGCGCGATCCGCGCCCTCAAGCAGGCGGGGGGGCACGCGCTCGCCGCGGTCCATGAGCGCGGGGCCGAATACGGCGCGCAGCCCGGTGGCGGCCAGCGTCTCGCCCAGCACCTCGGTGTGATGCACCGTGCCCATGTCGTTCACGCACGTCACGCCGCCCGCCAGCAGCTCGGCAGCACCCAGGCGCACCGATGCCGCGAGTGAAGCCTCGGTGTGCGCGGCCTCGAGCGGCCAAATGGACTCGCGCAACCACAACAACAGGTCGCTCTGTTCGGCCAGCCCGCGGAACAGCGTCTGGCACAGGTGCAGATGCGCGTGCACGAACCCCGGCAGCACCAGCGCTCCGCGCGCGTCGAACGACTGGTCCGCGCGGCCGGCGCTCAGGTGCTGCAGTGCGCCGGGCACCGCGCCGCCCACGGCCGCGATGCGGCCGTCGATCACGAGCAGGTCACCCGGGATCACGGTGCGCGCAGCATCCATGCACACCAGTGTCCCGCCGTGGATTAGGAACGAGCTCAGCGGTCCGCCTCCATGCGAACGAAGGGTCTGCGTTCCCCCGTGGAAACGGTCGTTTGCACCGCACAACACCGGGGTCCGCAGCGCTCGCGTGCATCCATGCACGCGAGTGCAACGCTGCGGAAAGTGTCACTCGTCACCGCACGGCGTCAAGGCCGCATGCACGCCACGCGTCGGGCTTCGTCGGCGCGCGCGGTGCAGCCAACGCACCGGAACGCCATGCCTGAAGACGAAGCGGGCGCCGCCGGGGGTCCGGCCGCGCCCGCAACCGCGTGCGAACAGGTCGACTCGGCTCAGTTCCCCAGCGACACCGTGGTGCCGAACAGGAAGTGGTTGTTCGCCACCACCGTGGCCTCGTCGCTCTTACCCCACAGCCGAAAATCCGACGGCGCGGCGGCTACCTGCTAGCCAGATTTCGCCGACTGCCCTTCACCGAACAACGTTGTCTGTTCGCTCGCAGGACTCATTCGAACATCCCATTCGCCCACATGGACCAGAACCGGAGCAACGTCAGTGGCTCCCCAGGCTGCCTCGCTGAGCCCCCAGTAGAAGAAGTGCGCGAAGGTTCCGTCCGCCAAGGGCTTCTCGCTCTGTGGTCCGAGTTTAGTGTACAGAACCACCAAGTCGCCCGCCCCAATCGCTTTGTCTGGGAACCAATAGGTCGAGCGCACGGCATTCGTGACTCTTCCATCGCGTACCAGTGCCCGAAAGCACGCATACGCGCCGATGTCGAGGGCCGCCTTTGAACGCAAGACGATGCGTTCGGTCGCAATCTTGCCAGAATCAGTAACACTCACGAACTCAAGCTTCATTTTTGGACCCGTTTCGCGATGATCGCGGCTAAGACGAGAACGGCGCCAAAGACTATGCATAGGTAGCCCGCTGGCTGGGAGCCCCACAGCGAAGGTGCATAGCCTAGCGCAGCAGATCCCACCGCGGCGCAACTCGTGGAGACAATCTCCGCAGCCAAGCTGGTCTTGGCTCTCTCTTCAAGCACTCCCACGCGCTTATCCGATTCGTGAAAGCGTTCTTGGAACTTGCATGCATCAAGCAGCTCACGCTCGAGGCGGTCAATTTCACCGATGAGGAGCTTGAGCACACCGGGAGCAGACAATTCCTCATCGCTCAGCTCCCTCCGAACTCTGCCCAAAGAGCGACGCGCTTTGGGCGTCGGGTCCCCTTCTGGGCTTACCTCTCCAAGCGGCTCAATGTCCGCGCGATCTGGCTGATTCATTCCCCTCACCACCTGAACTCAGTTGCAGCCGCAGGGGCTCACGTCCGTCAAGAGCCTACCACCGCTTCATCGCGAAGAGCGTGATGTCTCCGCAAAAAAAGCTGGCGGCCAATCGGGATGCTGCCACCGTACCCCTAACGTCTTACGGGCAGGGCGTTTCGCGCCGGGCGTTGTCTGGAGGTGTTGCTTCATGCGGTTTTTCCTGACAGAACCTAGTGGCCCAGCGACAACGTGGTGCCGAACAGGAAGTGGTTGTTCGCCACCACCGTGGCTTCGTCGCTCTTGCCCCACAGCCGGCCCTGGTACAGCCCGTACACCGACACCATCGGCGACACGCGCACCGTGATGCCCGGCGTGGCGTACAGCGATTTCATGCCGGAGTGCGCGGCCTCGCTGGCCTCAGCCGAGATGTCGCTCGTGTGCGCCGAGTAGTTGAGCTGCGCCAGGAGCGTGACGCGATCGATGGGCGACCAGCCGGACGACAGCCCGGCCTGTAATTCATCGCCCATCTCGTAGTCGTCGGTGCCCTTGGTGTTCCAGCGCGCCAGCACGCTCAGCGTGAGCGGCAGCAGCGCTTTGCCGGGCAGCTGCTGCGACACGAGTGCGCCCGCGAGCCAGTCGGTGGAGCCGCTGCCGGGACGAGCCGAGGGTTCGAGCGTCGACTCGAATCCCAGATTGTCGCGCGCCTCGTCGTCGAGGTGCTTCTTGCCGGTGGGCAGCTTCACGCCGCCCTGCACGGTCACCATCGGCAGGCCCTCGCGATGCAGCACACGGTACTGGCCGAGCACGGTGGCGTCGGCCAGACCCTCGTACTTCCAGGTGTCCAGGAACAGCGGATTGAACACGGGCGTGTGCGCCAGCCAGTGCCGGTGCTCGCGCTCGATGTACGGCAGGGTGGCGCTCACGCGCAGGTCGTCGGTGATGCGCACGCGGCCTTCGGCCACCCACGAACGCGTGCGCGTGTAGAGCTCGACCTCACCGTGCAACTCGGAGTCCGCGATGATCGACGCGAGGTCGGTCTTCTCGGTGCCGTTCCAGAGCTGGTCCTGCGTGACGTCCTGATAGCGCAGGTCGAATGCGAATCGGCCGTGATTCGCACCCAGCCCCTCGCGCACCAGCGGACAGCCCTCGGCGCCGCAGTTGGCCTGCGCGGCCGGTGGCAGGAGCGACAACACACCGAACACGACAGCGGCCAACATCCGTACCGAACGCATGAAGGGCAGCCCTTTCTGTTGGACTACTGGAGCACGCTGAAGCGCCGCACGAGCATGCGCTCGCCGGTGCGCAACACCGCGAAGTAGAGCCCGGGCGAAGCCCCCGAGGCCTGAGGCGAGAACTCGAACGAGCGCGCACCGGGCGCGAACTCGCCGTCGGCCAGGCGCGCGACTTCGCGCCCCTGCACATCCACGATCGTGAGCCGGGCGTGCTGCGCCACGGGCAGCGTGAACGACAGGCGACCGCTCGTGCGCACGGGGTCGGGCGACACGGGCGCGAGCGCCAGCGCCGCGCCACCGCTCACGCCGGCCGACACCAGCTCGACCTTGGCGCTGTCGATCGCGGGCCCCCACTTCGAGACGTCGAGGCTCGTGAAGCGCAGCGTGCTGGTCGCGGCGTTCGCCGTGAAATCGAGCGTGTGCTGCGCCCAGTCCATGTCCCAGTGCCACGCCAGCGAGTTGTCGTACGTGTAGTCCTGCTGCACGGGGCCGGCGTTCACACGCAGGTGCTTGAGCGTGGGCGCGCTGAACGGTTCGCCCGTGACCCAGAACGTGAGCCGGTAGGTCGAGCCGGGCGACGTTGCGAACGTCTGCTGGATGCCGCCGGGCACGGTGCTGGCGCTGCTGGGGCGATTGTCGCTCAGGTTCACGCTGCGCGTGCCCGAGAGCGGCACCCAGTACACGTCGGTGATCACCACGACCGTGCCCGTGCTCACCGTCCAGCCGGGCACCACCGTGCTTCCGGCGCCGAGCGCGAGCATGGCCTCGATCGGCGGGATGGCGGGGCCGGACTCGAAGTTGCCGTTCACCAGCAATTGGGCGCGTGCACTCGAAGCACCGAGGCTGCCGAGCAGCAGGCACGCGGCGGCGAGACGACGTAAGGCTGAGGCGGGCATGGACGCTCTCCAAGAGGCTCGGGGGGGGTGTCGGCCTCGTCCATCAGGATAGGTCGACCTTGGGAGCAGGTCCATGGTCGAGCGGCGAAGGCGGCCTCGCCCGGACGGTTCCGTTCAGGACCACTTCACCACCGGCGGCGGCCCACGCACCCGGGGCACGTGGCCGTAACCCGCAGCAACGCCGTTTCTTCATGCCCCCGAGCCTGCAACCGGGCGAGGGGGTCGCGTTGCCGCAAGAGACGCGGTGCAGGGACGAACGGTCGGCGCCGGCGCGCCCGGACATACGGAGGGCGCCGCGCCGCCCGACCGCTATGTGCACACCGAAGTGCGCACTAGGGGGTGGCCGGGACGGCAACGGCGCCGACGTTCCAGTCTACATGCCCAGCGAGATGGACGAGCCGAACAGGAAATAGTTCCGCGCCACGACCATGGGCTGGTCGCTCTCGCCCCAGACGCGATTCTGCCACACCCCATACAGCGTGATGCCGGAGCCCAGACTGACGCTGGCGCCGGGCGTGAGGAACAGCGCACGGCCACCCGCGTGAGAGGGCTCGCGGTACGGGTCGTCGGCGGTGGGCTCGGTCCAAGAATCGCCGGCATGGCTCGAGAAGTTGGCGAGCGCGGTGAGCGTCATCCAGGGCCGTACGGCCCAACCGCTCGACAGGCTCGCTTGCAGTTCATCGCCGCCCCGGTAGTCGTCGGTGCCCCGGCCGTTCCAACGGCGCAGCACGTTCATCGACAGCGGCAGCACCGGCTGCCACGGCATCGGGTGCGTGATCGTGACGCCGGCGAGCAGATCGGTGGAGCCGGTGCCCGGACGCAGCGTGGGCTGCGGCTCGGTGGCGAACAGCCCTGCGCTCTTGGCCACGTGGCGCTTGCCGGTGGGCAGCTTCACGCCGGCCTGCACCGCGATGCGTGGGCCGCCCGCGCGCTCCCAGGCATCGACCTGGGCCTGCACCACGGCGTCGCCCACACCACGAAAACGCCACGACTGCACCAGTGCCGGCGTGTAGAACGGCGTGTGGCGGTCGAAGCGGCGGTGTTCGCGATCCACATAGGGCAGGTTCGCGCTCAAGCGCAGGCGGTCGTTCACGCGCATGCGGCCCTCGAACGACCACGAGCGCGTGCGCGTGTAGAGCGGGATGTGATGGTGCAACGTGGTCGAGGAGATCACTTCATCGAGCGACGTGACGCTCGAACCGGACCGCAGCTCGTCCTGCGTCACATCGAGGAAGCGCGCGTCGAAACTGAACCGTCCCGCGTTGTCGGCAAGGCCGCGCCGCACGCACGGGCAGCCTTCGGCGCCACAAGTGGCGAACGCCAGCGAGGGCGCGAGCATGGCGGCGAACAACGCCGCCGCGAGCGCGGCAGCAGCAGCGATGGAGCGTCGAGACGGTCGCATGGGGGACGGCCTTTCGGAATGCGAAGCGCGTGTGCATGCACGCGCGCGCCGCGCGCCGCACACCCGCAAGGGTGCGCATGGCCGCCTGCGCTCGAACACACTCACACGACACGCCGGGAGAGAGAGACGGCGCTCAGGTGGATTCCCGCGGCGCGATCTGGTCACGCGTGTCCCACACGGCGTGGGGGCCGCGCGGCATGCGGACGACCAGGACTGGGGTGCGCGAGAGTCCGTTATCGAATCGGGATCCGCAGGTGCTCAGGCAGTGAGCGACCGTACGATGCGCCTATTGTAGAACCGTGAACCCGGGTGGCGTCGAGCGGAAAATGCTGTAACTCGCGCACTTGGTTCGGCTTGCGTGAACACGGAAGTGGTCGTGCACAACTCGTGCATCAGAGCCACTCATGGGTTCGGTTCCACGGACCATGTGTTCCCACAGTCACTGGCCCGCAGGCCCGTCCCCACCCCAGAGTCCCCTCGTCGGCGAGGCGTGGGTCCGGTTACGCTCTAGGTATGCCACTCGGCATCTCCTCCCCGATCGGCGTCGCCGCCGAGGTGTTCCCCGCCGGCGACCCGCTGCGCGCCCTGGCCGACCTGCCGGGCGCGTTCGCGCTGCGCTCGTCGTTGCCCGACGCCCATGCGGGCGAACGGCGCGCGCGCTGGACGCTGTTCGGTGCCGATCCGTTCGCGCAGTTCCGCGGCGGCGACACACCGGTGGCATTCGAGACGTTCCGCAGCGCGGCGCTCGAGGCGAGCGAGCCCGAGCTGGCGCGCGAACTGGGCGTACCGTTCTCGGGCGGTGCGGTGGGTTACTGGTCGTATGACTACGGCCGCCGGCTCGAACGCCTGCCCACGCATGCGCTCGACGACACGGGGCTACCCGATTTCGTGATGTCGTTGTACGACGTCGTGGGGGCGCACGATCACGACTCCGGCCGCACGTGGCTGTTCTCGAGCGGCCTGCCCGCGCCCGCGGCCGAACGCAGCGACCGCGCGCATGCGCGCTTCGACCTGTTCCGTGCGCGGCTCGAACGCCCGCGCCCCACCCGTGCCCCACGCGCACCCGAGCGCGTGCGGCGCGCCGCCACCAGCTCGTTCAGCCCCGATGGCTACCGGCGCGCGGTCGAGGATGTGCGCGAGGCGATCCGCCGCGGCGACATCTTCCAGGCCAACCTGTCGCAGCGCTGGCAGCTCGAACTGCCCGATGCGCACCGGCATGTGCTGCGCTTCGACGAAGCGTTGCGTGCGCACTCGCCCTCGCCGTTCGCGGCCACTCTGATGCTCGGCGACCACATGGTGTTGTCGGCGAGCCCGGAGCGGTTCCTGCGGCTCGCGGGCACGCAGGTCGAGGCGCGGCCCATCAAGGGCACGCGGCCGCGCGGGCACGACACGCCGGCCGATGCCGCGCTCGCGGCCGAGCTGCAAGCCAGCGCCAAGGACCGTGCCGAGAACGTGATGATCGTGGACGTGCTGCGCAACGACCTCGGCCGCGTGTGCGAGACGGGCAGCGTGCGCGTGCCCGAACTGTGCACACTGGAGCGCTTCCCGCAGGTGTGGCACCTCACCAGCACGGTCACGGGCCGGCTGCGTGCGGTCTTGAGCGCGTTCGAACTGCTGCAGGCGTGCTTCCCGGGCGGCTCGATCACCGGCGCACCCAAGATCCGCGCCATGGAGCTGCTGGAGACGATCGAGCCCGTGCGGCGGCACCTCTATACCGGCGCGATCGGGTGGATCGGCTGGAACGGCGACGCCGACTGGAATATCGCCATTCGCACGGCCGTCGCCACGCGCTCGGGACTCACCTGGAACGCGGGCGGTGGCATCACGGCGGACAGCGATCCCGACGCGGAGTACCAGGAGTCGCTGGCCAAGGCCGCGGGGCTGCACGCGGCGTTGGGCAGCGTGCTCGGCGAGATCCGGCTGAGCTGAGCGTTCGCCTGGCGCGGCGCGCTCGCGCTAACCTGCGGGCATGAACCTCCCGCTTCCTCCCGGCACGCGCCTGCCCCCGCGCCACGTGTGGCTGAACGGCCAGTTGGTACGCGGCGAACAGGCGGCACTCAGCGTGTTCGATCGCGGCGCACGCGACGGCGGCGCGATCTTCGAGACACTGCGCGTGTACGACGGCCAGCCGTTCGCTTGGCCGCGCCATCTGGAGCGGCTGGTGCTGTCGGCGGCGGAGCTGGGGTTCCCGGTGC
>JBEBGT010000125.1:0-8165 GCA_040081365.1 Candidatus Eiseniibacteriota bacterium
TTGATCTCGACGCGCGGGGCGATCTCCACGGCGACCGCCGTGCTGCGCGGGTCCATGCCCTCGCTGAACTCCACCGACAGCTCGGCGCGCTGACTCACGGAGGTGGCGCCGGAATCCGGGATCACCGCGGTCACGGACGGCGGCTGCAGGTCGGGCGGGCCGCCGCTCGGCGGCTGCTTGCGCGCACAACCCGCCACGACGAGCACGAGCAGCCCGCCGAGGGCCACCGCGCTGCTGTGGCACACGCGGCTACGCACGCGGGTGCGCCTGCTGGTAGGCCTCGCGCAACCGCGTGCGCGAGACGTGCGTGTAAACCTGCGTGCTGGCGAGTGAGGCGTGGCCCAGCAACTCCTGGATGGCGCGCAGGTCGGCGCCCGCATCGAGCAGGTGGCTCGCGAACGAGTGCCGCAGCGCGTGCGGTGTGACGCCCAGTCCGCCGGCCACCTGCGAGAGGCGCTGGCGCACGATGCGCTGCACCGTGCGCGGCGAGATCGCGGCTCGGCGCACGCGGATGGGGTCCGCCGACTCCACCGCGCCGGAGGCGCGGCCGGCCCTCCCAAGAAACAACGGCTCGTCGCGCGGGCCCGTGACGCGCGACTCACTCGCCAGGTAGCGGTCGAGCGCGGCCAGCGCCCGCTCGCCCACGGGCGAGACGCGCTCCTTGCGCCCCTTGCCGCGCACCCGGAACAGCCGCGCGCCGCGGTCGAGGTCGCCCCGGTGCAGGCCCACGAGCTCGGAGAGCCGCAGTCCCGACGAGTACGTGATCTCGAGCAGCGCGCAGTCGCGCAGGGCCGTGGGGTCGCCCGCCTGGGCGAGGCGGTAGAGCGCGGCAGTCAGGTCGAGCTTGGGCAGCGTGCGCGGCAGGCGCTTGGGCCGGCGCGGGAACGGCAGCGCCGTGGCCGGGTCCGCGCCGAGGAGGCCGCGTCGCACGCAGAACTTGCCGAAGCTACGCCACGCCGCCAGCGCGCGCGCCGTGCTCGTGGCGGCATGTCCGGTGCGGAACAGGTGGTGCATCGCCCGTTCGAGCAGTTCGCGGTTCCACTGCGCAGGCCGCACCGGTTTGCCCTCGCCCACCGCCAGGTCCAGCACGCGCGCGATGTCGGTGCGGTACGCGCTCAGGGTGTGCGGCGAGAACCGACGCGCCGACTGGAGTTCACCAAGGAAGGTCTCGAGTGCGTCACGCACCGGTGGGCTCGGCCGCGATCTTCGTGCGGCACTTCGGGCACATGAGCGCCACGCCCGACTTGTTGATCTTCTCCACCAGGATCGGCGAATCCCCGTTCGGGCAGGCCTGAGCCACGGGGCGGTCCCACAGCGCGAAATCGCACTCGGGCCACTTCGTGCACGAGTAGAAGATCTTGCCCTTGCGGCTCTTCTTCTCGGCCAGCTCGCCCTTGCCGCACTGCGGGCAGGCGATGCCGAGCGTGAACGGCTTGGTGTACTTGCAGTCCGGCCGGCGCTCGCAGTGGATGTAGCGCCCGAACGGGCCCTGCCGCGCCACGAGCCCCGCGCCGCACGTCTCGCACTTGCCCTCGACCGGCACCGGCAGTTCGCTCGCATCGAGCGGCTGCGTGTGCTTGCAGTCGGGGTAACCGGGACACGCCAGAAACGCGCCGTTGCGGCCGAACTTCTTCACGAGCTGGTGCTGGCCGCACGATGGGCAGGTGATGTCGGTCTTCTCTTGCAGGCTCTTCTTGATCTCGCCCGACTTCTTCTTCACGGCCTCGAGGTCGCGCGACAGCGGCGTCCACAGATCCCGCACCACGTGCTGCCACTCGCGCTTGCCCTCTTCGACCTCGTCGAGTTCGGCCTCCATGCCGGCCGTGAACTCGAGGTTGAAGACGTCCGGGAAGTGCTCCACGAGCAGCTTGGTCACCAGCATGCCGAGGTCGGTGGGCTTGAGCGAACGGCCCTCGCGCTCCACGTAATCACGCTTGGTGATCGTGGCCACGATGGTGGCGTACGTGCTCGGGCGGCCGATGTTCTCTTCTTCGAGCGCCTTCACGAGCGACGCGTCCGTGAAACGCGGCGGCGGCTGCGTGAAGTGCTGGTCGGGGCGCACCGGTGCAGCCACGACGCCATCTTCGTCGGCGGCGCTGATCGCCTCGCTCGCCACGGTGAGCGCCCAGCCCTGCTGCAGCTCGGGCAGGCGGCCCTCCTCATCGGCGTCCTCTTCGTCGCGGCCGTACACCTTGAGCCAGCCCGGGAAGCGCAGCACGCTGCCCGAGGCACGCAGCCCCAGTCGGCCGGCCTCGACCTCGACCGTGGTCTGGTCGAACTCGGCCGGCGTGGCCTGCGAGGCCACCGCACGCTTCCAGATGAGGTCGTAGAGCTTGAACTGCTCGTCGGACAGGAACGGCCGCAGCGATGCCGGGGTGCGCTCGATCGACGACGGGCGGATGGCCTCGTGGGCCTCCTGCGCGCCCTTCTTGCTCTTGTACAGGTTGGGCTTCTCGGGCACGAACGCGTCGCCGTACTCCTTGGCGAGCCAGCCGCGGATCTCGACCAGCGCCTCGTTCGACAGGCGCGGCGCGTCGGTACGCATATAGGTGATGAGACCGACGCTGCCCTGCCCCTTGATCTCGATGCCTTCGTAGAGCTTCTGCGCGATCTGCATGGTGCGCTGGCTCGTGAACCCGTGACGGTTGCTCGCGGCCTGCTGGAGTGTGCTGGTGATGAACGGCGGGACCGCGCCCTTCTTCTTGGGCTTGACCTCGATATTCGAGATGCGGGCCGGCGTGGCGCGCAGCTCCTCGGCCAGCGCGGCCGCCTGCTCCGCGGCCAGCGCACCGCGCAGCTGGCCACTGTCGAGCTTGTCGTCGCCCACGCGCACGAGCCGCGCGGTGAACTGCTCGCCGGCCGGCGCCTGGTAGTCGACCTCGATGGTCCAGTATTCCTCGGGCACGAACGCGCGGATGAGCGCTTCGCGATCGCAGATCAACCGCAGCGCGACGCTCTGCACTCGGCCGGCGGACAGGCCGTACTTCACCGTACTCCACACGAACGGGCTGACCTTGTAGCCCACGAGCCGGTCCAGCACGCGCCGCGCCTGCTGCGCGTTGACCAGGTTCATGTCGAGGTCGCGCGGGTGCGCCAGCGCCTCGGTGACGGCGCGCTGCGTGATCTCGTTGAACGTGAGACGCAACAGCGGACGCTTGACCCCGGCGAGCACCATGGCCAGGTGCCACGCGATCGCCTCGCCCTCGCGGTCCGGATCCGGTGCGAGGTAGATGGTGGCGGCATGACGCGCGGCCACGCGGATCTTGGCGAGCGCGGCGTTCTTGCCACGGATCGGCTCGTACTCGGGCAGGAAGTTGTTGTCGAGGTCCACGCCCAGCTTGCTCTTGGGCAGGTCCATGACGTGGCCGTTGGAGGCCAGCACCATGAAGTCCTTGCCGAGGAACTTGTTGAGCGTCTTGCTCTTGGTGGGCGACTCGACGATCACCAGGTTCTTGCCGGCCGCCTTGTCACCCATCGCGGCTTCGATCTCGGCCTCGTCGACCTCGGGCTCGGGCGCTTCGGGAGCACGCTTCGCGAAGCGGCCACGGCCCTTGGCCGGAGCGGCGGCGGGCTTGGGCGCGGCGGCTTTGCGGGCGCGCTTCGGGCTGGCGGCGGCCTCGACCTCGGCGCCGGGCTCACCATCGGCTGCGGCCGGCTTCACGGCCTTGGGTGCCACCGCCTTCTTGGCGGCCGCGGCCTTCTTCTTGGTGGTGCCGCCCGAGGCGGCAGCGTCAGTGCGCGACTTCCTGGTCGCCATGGGCGAGTTCTCCGGGGACGGGTCCGTCCTCTACTTCCATGGCCACGCGCGACGCCACTTCGCGGGCGCGTTCGACATCGACCGGGCGCTCACCGAACGCCGTAAGCGTTTCGAGCACGCGCTCGAACTGGTCCGCATCGAGCGAACCGTTCGTGCGCAGGTCCAGCAGGTAACCCCACGCCTCGGTGGTGAGCGAGTCGCGCTCCTCGGCCGACAGCACGCGTTGCGTGAGCCGGCCCGGCAGGCCGGCGATCCAGCCCCCCGGCGCGGCCACGCCAGCGAGCCCCCGCAGCCCCATGATCGTGGCCTGCAGGTCGTCGGGCGTCACGCCCTCCTGTTCGAGGGCCTCGCCCAGCGTCTCGAACGCCAGGTCGTCACCCTCCAGGTACTCCTCGAGCTTGCGTGCCACGAGCCTCAGCACACGCGAAGCGCCATCCGGCTCGCGGCCGCTCATGTGCCCGACTCCACGCCGTCGGTGCGCATGTGGCACTGCTTGTACTTCTTGCCGCTACCGCACGGGCATGGGTCGTTGCGGCCCACGCGGGGCATGGCGCGCTGGGGTGCCTGCGGCGCCACCGCGCGCTGCGGTGCGGCCTGCGGCGCCGGCGCGGGCGGGCCCTCGGCCTCGCCCGCCGAACCGCCGAACGCCTCGGCCTCGGCGTGCTGCGCGACCATCTGTTTGGGCTGCTTCGGGGCCTCGGCGATGACCTGACGCGCCGCGGCGGGCTGCACCTGGACCTGGAACAGGCGCTTCACGAACGTCTCGCGCACCTCGTTCATCATGGTTTCGAACAGCCCGAACGCCTCTTTCTTGTACTGCACGAGCGGGTCGCGCTGGCCATAGGCCTGCAGCCCGATGCCGCCCTTCAGGTAGTCGAGTTCGTGCAGGTGCTCACGCCAGTGCTCGTCGATGGTGATGAGGTACACATGGCGCTCGAGCTGGCGCATGATCTCGGGTCCGAACTGCGTCTCGCGGGCCTTGTAGGCCGCCTCGGCGAACGCCACGGCTCGTTCGGCGACGGCGTCGCGCGTGTCGCCCTCGAGGGAGGCGGGATCGACCGGCGACATGCACAGGTACGACAGCTCGTCGGCCAGGCCGCGCAGGTTCCACTCGGCGCGGTGCATGCGGTCTTCCGCATACTGGCCCACGCGATCGCTCACCGCGTCGTGCAGGTCGTTGAGCACGCGCTCGGAGATGTCCTCCGACAGCAGCGCGTCGTTGCGCTGGCGGTAGACCTCCTCGCGCTGCTTGTTCATGACGTTGTCGTACTCGAGCAGGTGCTTGCGGATGTCGAAGTTGTGCGCCTCGACCCGCTTCTGCGCGCGGCTGATGGCCGACGTGACCATGCCGTGCTCAATGAC
The DNA here is from genome assembly GCA_040081365.1 of Candidatus Eiseniibacteriota bacterium. Taxonomy (GTDB): domain Bacteria; phylum Eisenbacteria; class RBG-16-71-46; order RBG-16-71-46; family RBG-16-71-46; genus JAIOPA01. Next base: position 5,120 of record JBEBGT010000125.1, read on the forward strand.
CTCGCCCTCTTCGACGCCCATCTTCTCCATGAGCCCCGAGATGCGCTCCGCGCCGAACAGGCGCATGAGGTCGTCCTCGAGCGACAGGAAGAAACGCGACGAGCCCGGGTCGCCCTGGCGGCCGGCACGGCCGCGCAACTGGCGGTCGATGCGGCGCGACTCGTGGCGCTCGGTGCCCAGGATATGCAGGCCGCCCAGATCGGCGACGCCCTCGCCGAGCTTGATGTCGGTGCCGCGGCCGGCCATGTTGGTCGCGATCGTGACCGCGCCCTTCTGGCCCGCCATGGAGACGATCTCGGCTTCCTTCTGATGGTACTTGGCATTCAGCACGCTGTGCGGGATGCCGCGGATCTTCAAGAGCCGCGACATGAGTTCGCTGACTTCGACCGAGATCGTACCCACGAGCACGGGCTGCCCGCGCTTGTGGCAGTCGCTGATCTCCTCGATCACCGCATTGAACTTCTCGCGCTTGGTGCGATAGACGACGTCGTTCATGTCCTTGCGCGCCACCGGCCGATTGGTCGGGATCACCGCGACGTCGAGCTTGTAGATCTCCCAGAACTCGCCCGCTTCGGTCTCGGCGGTACCGGTCATGCCGGCCAGCTTGCCGTACATGCGGAAGAAGTTCTGCAGTGTGATGGTGGCGAGCGTCTGCGTCTCGCCCTCGACCGTCACGGACTCCTTGGCCTCGATCGCCTGATGCAAGCCGTCGGAGTAGCGCCGGCCGACCATGATGCGCCCGGTGTGCTCGTCGACGATGACGACCTTGCCGTCCTGCACGACGTACTCGACGTCGCGGTCGAACAGCGAGTAGGCCTTGAGCAACGCCTGCACCGCGTGGTTGCGGTTGTTGGCGACGCCGTACTCCTGGTAGACGCGGTCGCGTTCGACGATGCGCTGATCGGGCGACAGGTCGTCACGGCCCTCGAGCTCGGCGAGTTGGCCGGTGAGGTCGGGCACCGTGAAGCGCTCGGGCTCGGCCGGCGACATGATCTCGCGGCCCTTCTCGAGCAGATCCACGTTGCGCGACTTCTCGTCGATCGTGAAGTACAGGGACTCGTCGAGCTCGTGCATGCGCTTGTCACGCAGGAAGTCGAGCTCGACCTTGTTGATGAGCCGCTTCAGGGCGGGCTGGTCCGACAACAGCTTGATGAAGCGCTTGTGCTTGGGCGCGGCGCGCTGCACCTGCAGCAGCAATGTGCCGGCCTCGTACTCCTTCTCGGGGTCCGCCAGCAGCTTCTCGGCCTCGGTCAGCTGCGCGGACGCCCACTGCTGCTGGGCCTTCACCACGCGCTCGACCAGCGGCTTGGTTTCGTCGAACAGGTCGTCGCCGCGGTCGTCGACGGGGCCCGAGATGATCAGCGGTGTACGGGCCTCGTCCACGAGCACCGAGTCGACCTCGTCGACGATGGCGTAGTTGAAGCCCCGCTGCACCCGGTACTCGGGGCGCACGGCCATGTTGTCGCGCAGGTAGTCGAACCCGAACTCGTTGTTGGTGCCGTACGTGATGTCACAGGCGTACTGCTCCCGGCGGCGCATCGGGTCCATGTTCTGCTGGATGCAGCCCACGGTCAGCCCCAGGAACTTGAAGATCTGCCCCATCCACTCGCTGTCGCGGCGGGCCAGGTAGTCGTTGACCGTGACCAGGTGCACACCCTTACCCGAGAGCGCGTTCAGGTAGATGGGCAGCGTGGCGACCAGGGTCTTGCCCTCGCCGGTGCCCATCTCGGCGATCTTGCCCTCGTGCATCATGAGGCCGCCGATGAGCTGCACATCATAAGGAACGATGTTCCAGGTGAGCGGGATCCCGGAAACCTCCCAGGTCTTGCCGCACAGGCGTTTACACGCCTGCTTCACGGTGGCGAAGGCCTCCGGGAGCAGGTCGTCGAGGGTGTCGTCACCGCGCTCCAGCCGGCCCCGGAACTCGAGGGTCCTGGCCTGGATCTCGGCGTCGCTGAGCCCGTCCCACTCGGCGGACAGGCGGTTGATCTCTTCGACAATGGGCCGGGCGCGGCGGACTTCTCGCTCGTGCTTGGACCCGAAGATGGACTTGAGCAGGTTTTCCAGCATGGCGGGCAGGATAGGGCCTCGGGGGACTCTGAGCAAAACCACCGGGTCGGGACCGACCGGTCAGGCCGGGTCCGGGGCCCCCCTCCGATGCGGCTCATCGTGTTGCGGTGCAACGCGGCAGCGCCGCCGGAACTCACGACGCGAAGCGTCGTGCGTCGCGTACGCGCACGCGGCGCGCACGCGGCGCGCCCCTCACGCGGGCGGCCCGCGTCGGCAAAAAATCAACGCGGCCCGATGCGTGTCATCGGGCCGCGCGGGGTCGACGGGCGGGACGTCTCAGACTTTCAACACGTGGGTCGCTTCACTGCCGCGCGTGCTGTTGACCATCTCGAACTCGACTCGTTCGCCTTCGTGGAGCGTGCGGAACCCACCGCTCTCGATGGCGCTGAAGTGAACGTAGACTTCGGATCCTGCTTCGTCTTCGGGGACGATGAAACCGTAACCCTTGTGGTCGTTGAAGTACTTGACCGTGCCACGTGCCATGCAAGTTCCTCCCTGACTTTCTAGAGGACCTCGGTGAACCCGGACCCGAACGGGAATCTGCTCCCGTCCGCGGCCCCCGGTCAAGGGGTAAGCAGGGCTACTCCCGGGCCATACTGATGACCCGGCGGCGGGCGGTCAGCCGCTCGTGGGCCGCCGTCGCATCCGCGTGCGAGGGCTCGACTTCCAACACATGTCGCACCTCGGCCAGCGCGCGGTCGCGCTCGCCACGCGCCTCGAACCCGCGTGACAGTTCGAGTCGCGCGGCGTGCAGTCCCGGATGGAGCGAGAGCGCGTCGACCAGCGACGCGATGCCGTCATCGAGGTAGCCCGCGCGCAGCTCGTGCGCACCCAGGAGCGCATGCAGGTCGGGATAGCCCGGGCGCTCGGCCACGGCACGGCGCAGCAGCGCCAGCCCCGCTCCCGTCTCGCCCGCCGAGAGCCGTTCCTCGGCCTCGGCGATGCGAGCCGCCAGCGGTTGGTCGGCTGTCTCTTA
>JBEBGT010000126.1:0-8159 GCA_040081365.1 Candidatus Eiseniibacteriota bacterium
CTCGGGCTGGCGGTCGAGGACCTGGCCTGCGCGCACTTCCTGCTGTCCCGCGCGCGCCGCGAGCAAGCGGGCACGTGGCTCGAATGGGGCGGGCCCGCGTGAGCGTGTCGGCACCGCCGTTCGACCGCGGCCTGCCCGGCCTCGCCGAGTTGCGCGCGGCGCACGAACGTTCGCGCCGGCACGCGCTGCGCACGCCGCTCGTGCGTGCGGTAGGCGAGCCGGGCGAACGCGAGGTCTGGCTCAAGCTCGAGACGCTGCAACCGATCGGTTCGTTCAAGATCCGTGGTGCCGCGAACGCGCTGGCCGTGGCACCGGCGCATGAGGTCGCGCGCGGCGTGCTCACGGCGAGTGCGGGCAACATGGCGCAGGGTGTGGCGTGGGTGGCGCGCAGCCTCGGGGTGCCGTGCACCGTGATCGCGCCCGACAGCGCGCCGGCGGCGAAGCTGGACGCGATCGCACGTATGGGCGGCCGGGTGGTGCGCGTGCCGTTCGCGCGCTGGTGGCAGGTGCTGGAGGAGCGTGCCTACGAGGACGTGCCGGGTTGGTTCGTGCACCCGGTGAGTGATGAAGCAGTGCTGGTGGGCAATGCCGGCATCGGTCTGGAGTTGCTCGAGGATCTGCCACGGCCCGCGGCCGTGCTGGTGCCGTTCGGCGGCGGCGGTTTGGCGTGCGGCATCGCCATGGCGCTGCGGGCCGCGGGCGTCGACACGCCCGTGTATGCGTGTGAGGTGGCCACGGCGGCGCCGTTGGCCGCGTCGTTCGCCGCCGGTTCACCGCAGAGCGTGTCGCGCACGCCGAGCTTCGTGGACGGCATCGGCGGCAGCGCGGTGCTCGCCAGCATGTGGCCGCTCGCTCGCACACTGCTCGCCGGGAGTGCCGTGGTGCCGCTCGCCGCCGTGGGCACCGCCGTGCGCACACTGGCGTTGCGTGCGCGCGTGGTCGCCGAGGGTGCGGGAGCGTGCGCGTTCGCGGTGGCTTCCGGCGAGGGCACCGTGACGCGAGCCGATGGGGCGCCTGGGGCGCTGCCCGACGGGCCGTGCGTGTGCATCGTGTCGGGCGGCAACATGGATGCCGCGGTGCTCGCGCGACTACTGCTCGGCGAGCCGGCCTGAGAGCGCATCCCGCGCGGGGCCGACGCGAGTCGATGTCCCGTGCGCTTGTGGAGCCGTGCGCGGCGACAGAAGTGGATGGTCCACCGGGCATCTTGTAGCAGGCTTGACGGAACCACGCGGCGCGCGGGGTAGTATGAGGACCAAGACCGGTGACGCGTGGCCGCGTCCACCATTCGCAGCCGTGCATGCTCTGCATGCACGCGAGCCAAGTCCTCCGCCCCCCCGAGGTCTGCATGTCGCTGTGCTGCGCACTTCGTCGCGGTTCAACGTCGTCGTCCCGAGCCCGCGGCGTGTTCCGTGCCGGCGCGCGCGTGGTGGTGCTGCTGTGGTGCAGCGTGGCGCTCGTCGCCACCGCACAGGCGCGGCCCAAGCCCGCGGTGGTTCCGACACCGGCGTTCCGCCTGCCCACGCGCAGTGGCGATGTGAGCCTGGCCGCGCTCCGCGGCAAGGTCGTGTACGTGGACTTCTGGGCGTCGTGGTGCGGGCCGTGTCGAGCGTCGTTCCCGTGGATGACGGCGCTCGTACAGAAGCAGCACGGGCGCGGGCTCGAAGTGGTGGCGATCAACCTCGACAAGGACCGCGCGCTCGCGGAGGGGTTCCTCGCCGAGCATCTGGCGACGGCACCCGCGGGCTTCACGGTCGCGTTCGATCCGGCGGGGAAGACCGCCGAGTCGTTCCGCGTCGCCGCCATGCCGAGCTCGTTCCTGATCGGGCGGGATGGCCAGGTGCTCGTGCGGCATGCCGGTTTCGCTGCGCGCCACACCGCGAGTCTGGAGAAGCAGATCGAGGAGGCTCTTGCCCGATGAATGCCGCCCGCCGCTGGTCGCTGCTGGTGCTGCTGAGCCTTGCCGCGCTGAGTACCGGGTGCGCTGCAGCCGTGAAGCCATGGGACCGCGACCTGCTCGCGAAACCCTCCATGCGGCTGATCCCGCATCCCATGCTGAGCGCGATCGACGACCACATCTACTTCAGCAAGGAAGCCTCGACGGGTGGCATGGACGTGAGCGGCGGAGGTTGCGGGTGCAACTGACCTCGGCCGACTCCATGACCAGCGCGCTGCCGCTCGCGCGCCGGTTGTATGCTGCGGCCTGCCTGCTGCTCGCCTCCAGCGCGGCCGCGCCGGTGGCGGCCGCCGCGGCCCCGGCCCCGATGCCCGTGCCGGCCAACGCGACCCGCACGCGCTTCGACGTGAGCGGCCTGGTGTATGCCGAGCAGGCGCGCACCACGGTCGCCGAGCCGTTGGCGCGTATCACGAGACTGTTCCCCGACGGCCAGACGCTCTCGATGCAGTTCGCGCTCGACGTCATGACCGGGGCCTCGCCGACGGGCGCGAACCCCTCGGGTGTCGCACAGACGACGACCAGCGCGTCGGGCACCACCAAGACGGTCGGGGCCGATGCGATCCCGACCGAGACGTTCAAGGACATGCGCGGCGCGGTCGATCTGGCGTACGAGCGTCCGCTGGGCCGCTGGACGCCCGCGGGCTCGGTGCACTTCTCGCGCGAGAAGGACTACCAGAGCTATGGCGGCGGGGCGAAGCTCTCGGTCGATCTCGACGAGCGGCGCAGTACGTTCACGTTGGGTGGCGGTGCCAACCGCGACCGCGTGTTCCCGCAGGGCGGGATCCGGCGCGGGTTGTCGAGCAGCACGCGCAGCATCGCCGAGGCGGGCGACAAGCATGTGCGCACCGGTCTGTTGGGGACCTCGCGTGTGCTCACCCGCCGCTGGCTCGCGGCCGTGAATGTGTCCCGCACGTGGGAGGACGGCTTCCTCACCGAGCCCTACAAGGTCGTGAGCATCGTGAACCGCACCACCGGGCTCACGACCAGCGAGCTGAACGAGCACCGCCCGGACACGCGCCTGCGCACCAGCGTGCTGGTGAACTCGAACTATCACCTCACGCAGGACGTGCTGTACGCCTCGTACCGGTACTACTGGGACGACTGGGACATCCGTTCGCACACCATCGACCTGCGCTATCGAGTGGAGCAGGGCCCGGATTCGTGGCTCGAGCCGCATGTGCGCGTGTACTCGCAGAGCGCCGCGGAGTTCTACCACGCGGGTTTGCGGAGCGGGGATCCGCTGCCGGCGTACGCGAGCGCCGACCGGCGGCTGGGGGAGTCGCGCACGCTCACGCTCGGGGCCACCTACGGCTTCAAGCTGCCCGGACAGCTCGGAGAGTTCACACTGCGCGGCGAGTACATGGGGCAGTTCGGCAAGGGACACCCCGCCGATGCGGTGGGGGTGCAGCGTGGCTTCGACCTGGCCCCGGCCCTGAACGTGGGTTCCATCGTGCTGGGCTGGTCGTTCGAGCGCTGACCCGGCACGGCGGATCCGGACGGGCCGACCGTCCAGCCGCTGGGCGTACTCCCTGAGGTGCATGCGGGCGCGGACTGCCGACCGGTCCCATCGCCCGCCCCCGATGTGGTGGGATGCTGGGGTAGGAATACGCTTCAGGACTCTCGCTTCTGGGGCCCGGGCGAGTTAGGCTGTTCGATGTCCGCCGACGCCTGTTCGCCACTGGAATGGGATTTGGTAGGCTGTCCTTCGGATTGTGCTAACCCTTGGTCACCTGTTCCGGCTTGGTTCCTTCGGAGAAGCCCTTGTCCAGGACGACGGTCGCTCCCAATGAGGAAGCGCGCATCGCCGCGCTCCACTCGCTGTCGCTCCTCGACACGCCGCCCGAGGAGCGGTTCGACCGTATCACCCGGCTCGCTACCGAGATCTTCGGCATGCCGATGTCGGCGATGAGCCTGGTCGACCGCGATCAGCAGTTCCTCAAGTCGCGTCAGGGCATTCCATTCCACACCATCCCGCGTGCGGGTTCGTTCTGCAGCTATGCACTGCTGCAGGAGGACACGTTCGTGGTGGAGGATGCGGGGAACGATCCGCGCTTCCAGCACCATGAACTCGTGTGCGGGCTCGCGGGCATCCGCTTCTACGCCGGGCATCCGATCACCACACACGACGGGCAGAAGATCGGCACCCTGTGTGTGCTGGACCAGAAGCCGCACCGGTTCAGCGAGCAGCAGCGCCGCCAGCTCGGCGACCTCACGCGCATGCTCGAGACCGAACTGCATCGTGTGCAGCTCGCACAGCTCCAGAGTGCGGTGACCACGGCGCAGGAGGAACTGCGCAAGTTCTTCTCGCTGTCGCTCGACATGTTGTGCATCGCGAACCTCGAAGGCTTCTTCAAGAAGCTGAACCCGGCGTGGGAGGCCACACTGGGTTGGACGCTCGCCGACCTCACCGGCCGGCCATACGTCGAGTTCGTGCACCCGGAGGATCGCGAGCGCACACTGAGCGAGGCGCGGCTCCTGGGCAAGGGCAACATCACCGTGGCGTTCGAGAACCGCTATCGCTGCAAGGACGGCTCGTACCGCCACCTGTTGTGGAGCGCGGTCGCCGACCAGGCCACGGGGCTCATCTACAGCGTGGCGCGCGATATCAGCGCGCTGCGGGCAGCCGAGGAGGAGCTGCGGCGGTCGCGCGCCCTGGCCGAGGCCGCGAGCCACGCCAAGAGCCGCTTCCTCACGAACATGAGCCACGAGTTCCGCACGCCGCTCAACTCGGTCCTCGGCTTCACCAGCGTCATGCTGGAAGAAGCCTCGGACCTGTCGGCGCGGCACCGTTCGTTCCTCGAGCGCATCCAGGCGAATGGCCGCGACCTGCTGTTCCTGGTCAACGACATCCTCGACCTCGCCAAGATCGAGGCGGGCCAGACCGACCTGGAGCGCGAGCCCGTCGACCTGGCGGAGCTCATCGCCGCCGTCACGGCCCGGCTCGAACTGCAGGCCCAGCAGAAGGGCCTGGAGATCCGCGCCGAAGTGGCCGAGCCCCTGTTGCCGTTGGTCACCGATCCGCGCCGGCTGAAGCAGGTGCTCGTGAACATCGTGGGCAACGCCGTGAAGTTCACCGAGAGCGGCCGCATCACCGTTCGGGTCGTGGCCGATGCGGTGACCGGGCGGCCCGAGCGTATCGAGATCGAGGACTCCGGGATCGGCATCTCGTACGAGCAGCAGGACCGCATCTTCGTCGCCTTCCATCAGGGCGACGGAAGTATGTCACGGCGCTATGCTGGGACGGGGCTGGGGCTCACGATCTCACGCTCGTTGTGTGAGCTGCTGGGCTACCGCCTGCAGCTCTGGAGCCGGGTCGGCGTCGGAACGACATTCAGCATCTATTTCGTACCACCGGGCCGCGAGGCGATCTAGCGTATCGCAGGCGGCGGGGAACGCACCGGGGACACGGCCAGGCGCTGGAATGCCAGCCGGGTTCCGCAGGGGAGGCAGCATGAGCACACCGCCCACCGTGGCACGCCGCACGGTCGCCGTGGTCGAGGACAATGCCGACAACCGGTTGTTGGTCGGCGCGATCCTCGAAGGCACCTACAACGTGGTGCCGTACCCGAGCGGGCAGGATGCCATCCTCGGTTGCCATCGCTCGCCGCCGGACCTGATCCTGCTCGACATCTCGCTGCCCGGGATGGACGGCACCCAGGTGCTGCGCGCGCTGCGTGCCGACGCGGCGTTGGCGGGTGTGCCCGTGGTGGCGCTGACCGCCGATGCCATGACCGGTGCGCGCGACATGTACCTGGCCATGGGTTTCGACGACTACATCGCCAAGCCGATCGTGCACGCGCAGGACCTGCGCGATGCCGTCGATCGCCGGCTGAAGTAGCCGGCGAGTACCGTCGCCGCAGGGGCGTCCGTCGCGCGATGGTCCGCGACGTGGTCGTCGGACGCTACGGTCGCGGGCCGCGTGCGAGGAACGCCAGCACGCGCGGATTCACGAGGTCGGGCCTCTCGAGCATCGCCCCGTGCGAGGCTCCGGGCACGGTCCACAGCTCGGCCCCCCGGATCATGCGGGCCAGTGCCGCCGAATGCTCGGCGCGGATCACGTCGTGTTCGCCCGCGCACACCAGCACGCGTGCGCGGATCCGCCCCAGCTCGGCCGGCGTGAAGCGCGGCAGCGTGCGCCACATCTCGAGGATCTTGTTCATGGCCGCGGCGTAGTTCGCGGGTTCGGGATTGAGCGCGGTCCAGCCCGTGCGCATGCCCTCGCCGAAGCTGTCGGCCGTGGCGGTGCGGTTCCAAGCGACGTCGGCCGGCTGCAGGCCATCGGGCGCGAAGTTGGCGCCGAACGTGACCAGGTGCACGACGCGGCGCGGGTGATGGATCGCCAGGTCGAGCCCGATGTTGCCGCCGTCACTCCAGCCCATGATGTCGGTGCGGCGCACGCCCAGCGAGTCGAGCAGCACCGCCACGTCCTCGGCCATGTCGTGGTAGGTGAGCGGCCCCGGCCGGTCGGTGCTGCGGCCCTGCGCGCGCGCATCCGGGATGATGAGCCGGTGGTGCCGTGCGAACTCGGCGCGTTGCTTCTCGAACTGCATGCCGTTGCCCGCACCGCCGTGCAGCAACAGCAGTGGCGGCCCCGAGCCCTCGATCTCGACGTACATGCGGATGCCGCGGATCGTGAGCGTGCGGCCGGCTGCGGCGACGCGCGCCGGGACCGCGGCGGACAGGACCAGCGCGAGCACGGCCAGGAACAGCACGCGCGCGCGACCGGAGTCGCGCGCGCGGCGGTGCGGCAGGAGCATGGGAGGGGTGGAGCTCAGAAGCGCAGCGCCATGCCGATTCGCGTGATGAGCGGATCGACCTCGACGGCCGTGCTACCGTTGGGTTCGGCCTTGATCTTGAGCCAGCGCATGCCACCGGTGACGGCGAGCGAGCGGCCCAGCGGCAGGTCGGCACCCACCGAGATGCCGTAGCCGAGCTTGGCGTCGATCGTCTGCTTGCTGCCGTTGGTGAGGTCGAGATCGCCCCAGTTGACGTACGACACCGTGGGTCCGGCCGACAGTTCGAGCAGCGGGAGCGGCAGGTGCAACGCCAGTGTGCCGCTGATCGGGTTGAAGTCGGCGGCGCCGAGCAGGCCCGCGTTGCTGCGCTGGATGTTGTGCCGGGCGTGCAGGTAATCGAGTGCCAGCCCGATGGCGCCGGAGCGGAACTCGACCCCGAACTGGTAGCCCATCTCGTTCGAGGCCTTGATCGCGGCGTTCACGCCGCTCACGTTCTGGTCGGTCTCGGACAACGGTGCCACGTACGTGGTGGCGGCCCACATCTGGAAGCCCCACGGCTTGTTGCCGGCGAGCGCCGGCGCCGCGGTGAGCATGGCGAGCATGAAGCAGGCGAAGAGCGAACGAGTGCGGACCACGGGACTCCTCCTTGAGTGTGGGGCACGCGGCAGGGCCGCGTACCCGCGCGGGGTAGCACGGCGCGACGTTACCGAGCCGCGGGCGTTCCCACAAGCGCGGACCGCGCGTGCCCGACTCGCGTGCACGCGGTAGAGTGCGCCCGGGTCCGCGCCTCGGGCGCGGCACCGAACCGACGCGAGCCCGCGTGCCGTGTCCACCAGCGCGGTGGTCCGCCTGCACGCCGGTGCTGCACCGTCGAGCCCGCACGGGAGTCCCCATGAGCTGCACGCTGCCGGAACGCAGCCGGTGAATCGCATGGCGGTGCTGCGCCTGACCGTGATGGCCGTGCTCGTGGGCCTGCTGATGGCCGGGCGCCTGGGCTGGATGGGCGGCTTCGCGGGGCGCGCGCGGGTGGTGAGCGGCAGTGCCGGGAGGTCGTCCGGCAGCGCGGGTATCTCGGAGGAACAGGCCGCTTCGTCAGCCCCCGCCTCGAGCGGGGCCGAACTCACGCGGCTCGCCGGCCACTACCGCGATGCGAGCGGTGCGGAGCTCACGCTGGCTTCCTTGCGCGGCCGGCCGTTCGTGGCCAGCGTGCTGTACACGCGCTGCACCACGGTGTGCCCGCGCATCGTGGCCGCGCTGCAGCGGCTGGCGCGCGATGCCGGCGAGCCCTCGCCACACTTCGTGTTGTTCTCGCTCGATCCCGTGCACGACACGCCCGAGTCGCTGGCGGTGTTCGCACGCACGCATGAGCTCGATCCGGAGCACTGGACGCTGCTGGTATCCGAGCCCGGCGCGTTGCCGCCGCTCGCGGCGGCACTGGGCGTGGCCTGGCAGCCGGGGCCCGACGGCGG
>JBEBGT010000127.1:0-8150 GCA_040081365.1 Candidatus Eiseniibacteriota bacterium
GCGGGGCCGCGCTCATCGAGGCCAACATCCGCACGCTTGGCTTCGAGCTGCGCGACATCAAGTGGATCCTCAACACGCACGCGCACTTCGACCACGCCGGCGACATCGCGCAGCTCGCGCGCGACACGGGTGCCGAGGTCATCGCGAGTGCGGCCGACACCGCGTTGCTCGCGCGCGGCGGCGTGGGCGACCCGCAGTACGGCGATCGGTTCCCGTTCCCGCCGGTGCATGCCACACGAACCGTGCAAGACGGCGAACGCCTGCAACTGGGAGACTTGCTCTTCACCGCCCACGCCACGCCCGGCCATACCAAGGGCAACACCACGTGGGCCTGGGAGTCCTGCGAGGGCTCGCGCTGCCTGCGCGTGGTCGACATCGGCAGCCTGTCGGCCCCGACGTACAAGCTGGTGGGGTTCGCGGGCGCCGACGAACTGGTCCAGGACTACCAGCGCAGCTTCGCCAAGCTGGCCGCACTCCCCTGCGACATCGCGCTCGCGCCACACCCGGGCATGATCGAGTTCTGGGAACGCGTGGCCAAGCGCAGCCAGGGCAGAGCCGACGCGCTGATCGATCCGAAGCTGTGCCGTGGTTACGCGAGGGCCGCGCGCGCGAGCTTCGACAAGGAGTTGGCCAGGCAGCGCAAGGCGGCGCGCGCGAGATAGTCGCGCTGGTGTGGCCGGATCACGTCGTCGTCGTCGCGCCGTTCAAGGTGCGGCCGCGCCTCGCGACCGTGCGCCCCACGGTTCAGCACTCTGCCCTACCGAGTGCAATGCCCAGGGCCCGCTCGACGCTCACCTCATGAGGCTCGCCGGCCCTCCGTGCGGTGCCACACCAGCGGGCGCTCGGGACTCCGCTTCCGGGCCGTGGGTGTTCTGGTACAGAAACACCCGAGCGTTCCCGGGCGTCCGCAACGCGGGGCCCTCGTGGCGGAACTGCGAGATCACGAACTCGGCCGACGCCTCGCCCGACTGCAGGTAGCGGCCGGCCAGATAGAAGTCCGCCACATGCCCGCCGCCTCCGACCACCGTGCTGTCCGCGGCCATGAACACCGTGTGGCCCGGCCCCACGATGTCGTCGATGCGCTCGAAGTCCGCCGTGAGTGCATTGCTCCCGTTGGCTGCAGCGCGCGACTTGGCGGCGTTCATCTGCAGGGTCGACGCGACGAACCCGGTCAGTGCCACGCCGGCCAGCACGATCCCCAGCACCCTCGACCAGCGCTCCGCCCTGCAGGCGATGGCGGTGAACGCGATCATGGGGATCCCCAGATAATAGACACTCTGGAAGTCGTGAAACGCCACGAAGTGCCGCATCGGGAGCGCCCACGCGGCCCCCGAGAGCGCCAGGCTGAACAGGAGCACCCGATGCCGGCTCGCCGCGGCCGCGAGCAGCGACACCAGGATCGCCCCCACGCCCACCAGCATCAGCAGGCTGTCTTGCATCTGCGCCGGGGCCAGCCAGCGCGGCAGCGACATCACCCCGACACGAAGCAGTTGCATGGTGCCGAAGTCCCGCCAATTAAGGAACGTCCCGAACTCGTTGTAAGCCGCCGGCGGCGCAAGACCGAACCGCCACAGCATCTTCTGCAGCGTCGGCAGCTTCGTGAACGGCACACCCAGGGCGGACTGCTCGTTGAACAGGTTGCCGGCCAGGAGCGCCAGGCCGCACAACAGCGCGACCCCGCCGAGTGCCACGTAGCGGCTCTTGAGCGCGACCCACACGGACCGGCTCGTGGCCATGACCTCCACACCACCCAGCAACACGAACGGCAGCAGCAGCGCGTACACCTGCCAGCCCAGCAGCAGACCCGCGACGGACTTCACCAGCAACTGCCGGAAGCGGCCCTCCTGCACGAACACCACCATGCCGTGGAAGACCAGCGACATTCCGAACAACGTGGGGATGTCGTTGAAGACCATGTCGCTGTAGTAAAGACAGAAGTACGACGACATGGCGCACAACGTGGCCGCGGTGGCCACCCAAGGGCTCGCCACCAGCCGGCGGATCGACATCCAGGCCAGCACGGCCGCGGCGGCGAAGAACGCCAACATGACGCCGCGCGCCACCTCGACCTGCATGCCCAGGTCGCCGCCGAACGGCATGATGAACAGCTTGATGATCGCGAAGGCGGCCACGGGAAACCGATTGTAGGCCTCGAACGTGACCCCACCGCCCGGCTCCAGGTGCATCCGGTTGAACATCAGGAAGTGGGTGGAGGCCGACAGGTTGGCCGCCAGTGCCATGCCATGCGACGACAGGTAGCCGTGATGGCCGTTCGCGAACCCGCGCTGGTGGCTCGGGAACGTGAACAGGGCCAAGAGCCCGATCCCCAACAGGGCCGCGGGCAGCCGCGAGGACTCGGCCAAGCGCTGGAACAGGCTCTTCGACTTCCCCATGCGTCTCGATCCCTCGCTCGGTTCCATGCCACGCGCACCCGGGCACGGCACTCGGGCACCTGTGGGCGGCTGCGGCGCCATCCGAAGCGCCGCAGCGGGTGCCGGCCCACGCGCGCCACGCCAACCGCATCGATCCGATGATAGCAACATCCCGCACGCGCAGCCTCTGGTCGCGGGCGCTTCGCGACCGCTCGCCGCGCAGGCAGGGTCGCCGCGTTCGCGCGGCCGGTCCGTGGAGCGCGTACGGCCGCACGGAGTCCGGGCCGGTGTCGCGCTAACCGCTCGCCAGCAGCCGCTCGAACCGCGGCTCACCGTGCAATGACGCCAGATCCGGATCGCGCTTGATCCAGTCCATGTTCCGGAATCCCAGGCGCTGGCATTCCTCCAGGCACTCCAACGCTTCGTGCCGCTTGCCATCGAGCGCGTACAGGCAGGCCACGTTGTAGCGCACGCCTGCGTCCGTGGGGTCGATGTCGAGCGCGCGGCGCGCCCACTCCAGTCCCTCCGACGCCTCACCCAGCCGCCACAGCGACACGGCGCGCATCGTGGCCGCGCGCGGATCGTCGGGGCGCATCTCCAGATGATGCGTCGCCACCCACAGGGCACGTCGGTAGGCCGCGGTGGCGGCCTCCAGTTGCCCGGCGGCCTCGTGCGCCTGCGCGGCGAAGAAGCACGCCTCCACGCTCTCCTGCACGCGCGCCGCGTCCTCGAACCAGCGCGCGGCCTCGGTGGGCTGGCCGCGCTGGAAGCACTGCCGGCCATAGAAGTAGCGCGCCTCGAACTGCGCGGGGTCCAGCCGGATGGCGGTCTCGAACTCCGCGGCCGCCTCGTCGAACCGACCCCGTTGGAACAGGGCGAAGCCGCGTGCGGCGTGCGCCTGGGGCAGGTCGGCGTCCAGTTCCAGCGCCCGTGCACTCTCGGTGTCGGCGCGCTCCAGTTCCGAGGAACCCGACGGGTAGTACATGTGCAGTTGCGAGCAGCAATCGGCGATCCCCGCGTGGGCCAGCGCGAAGCCGGCATCCCGCTCCACGGCCCGCGTGAACATCTGGCGCGCGTACTCCAGGCTCTTCCGCCGGTTCTCATGCAGGTACTCGCGACCGCGCAGGTAGTACTCGTACGCGCTCAGGTCGGACGTGGGCACGCGCACGAGCGCACGCCGCTCGGTGTCGGTGAGGATGATCGCGAGCGCCTTGGCCACGCTGCCGGCGATCTCGTCCTGGATCGCGAACACGTCGCACATCTGCCGGTCGAAGTGCTCGGACCACAACTGGTAGCCGCTCGCGACGTCCACCAGTTGCACCGTCACCCGCAACCGGTCGGCGGCGCGCCGTACGCTGCCCTCGAGCACGGCGTCCACCCCCAACGCACGCCCCACCTCACGCACGTCGGCCGCGCGGTCGCGAAACGCGAACGCCGACGAGCGGGCCGCCACCCGCAGCGAACGCACACGCGCCAACGCGTGGATGATCTCCTCGGCGAACCCATCGCCCAGGAACGCACCCTCGCCATCGCCCGACAAGCTCACGAACGGCAGCACCGCCACCGCCCGGGCCGTACTCGCCAGCCCGGGCACTTGGTGGCTTCGCAGCGCGTCCGCGAACGCGGCCGCACTCGCAAAGCGGTCGTCGGCCAGCGCCGCCAGTGCGCGGGCCAGGACCTCCTCGATCCAACGCGGGAGCGCGTCCAGCCGCGAACGCGCGGCCAGCGGCACCTGCGAGATGCGTCCGGCGCGCACGGACTCGCTGTCCAGCCACACCCGTGGCGACTCACCCACGAGCATCTCGTACACCACGCAGCCCAGGCTGTACACATCCGCACGACCGTCCACGTCGGCCGCACCGGTGGCCTGCTCGGGACTCATGTAGCCGGGCGTGCCCAGCAGCAGGCCCGATGCCGTGGTGTGCTCGCCCGCCGCGCGCATGGCGCGGGCGATGCCGAAGTCGGTGACGATCGCCTCGTCGCCCGCGAGGATGATGTTCTCCGGCTTGATGTCGCGATGCACCACGCCATGCGAGTGCGCGTAGCCCAGCGCCAGCGCGATGCCGGACGCGATGCGAAGCACGTCGGTCATGGCGAGGGGCGGCTCGCGCAGCAAGCGCTGGCGGAGCGTCTCGCCTTCCACCACCGGCATGACGTAGTACAGGAGCCCGCCGGCCTCGCCCGAGTCGAACATGGGCACGATGTGCGGGTGGTTGAGGAGCGCGGCCACGTGGATCTCGCGCACGAACCGCTCCGCCCCCAGCGCGGATGCTACGTCGGGCCGCAGCACTTTGAGGGCGACCGCGCGGTGGACGTGCTTGCGGTCGCGGGCCAGGTAAACCGTGGCCATGCCCCCGCAACCGAGCAGGCGCTCGATCACGTAGCGCTGCGCGATCGCCTGCTTCAGGCGCTCGAGCACGTCGCCGTCGAGACCGACCACGTCCGTCATGCCATCGCTCCTCGCGGGACCACCCCGGATGTTACACGCCGCCGGAGCGGGGCGAAACGACCGTCGGCGCCCGCAGCCGGGTGGCGCCACCGCTCCTGCGGCGTGGCACCATCGTGTGTGCGAACACCGCACCGAGCACGTGGTGCTTTGGGGGCATCGGATGCATGCCGGGCACGATCACTCCCGTGCACGGGTAGCCGAACGTCGCACCGGGATCCCGCTTCGGCGCGCGGGCGCGTCGCTCCCCACGGGAGTCGGCACTCCACACACCTGGTGCACGCTGCATCACCTGGGCGGCAGCGGCCCCACGCGCGGGCACTTGAACACTTGGCCGGCCACGTTCCAGTCGAAGCCCATGAATCGGCCCGCCGAGTCGCGCCACGCCGTGAGCTTCCCGAAGTCGCGGAACGAGAAGAACGTGGAGTCCGACGTCGGCATCACCGCCCAGCCGTTCACGTCGAGCCCGGTGGCGGTGGCCCGCACGGCCAGACTGGGGTTGTTGGCGATGTTGTACGCACCCTCGTAGCTCGCCAGCACGGTCGGCGCCACCGGGGCGGCGCGCGCGGGCAGCTTGCTCGCGGGCTTGGGCGGCCGGCCCGCGAGCAGCGAGTCCACGGCCGCCTTCAGTTCGTCGACCGCACCGGAGTGCAGGTTGCCCGTGAAGATCACGGCGTACTGGCTCGCCGTGTCGTAGCTCGCGAACGCGCGATAACCGTTGGTGGAGCCGTTCCACGCCACGCGCGCACGGCGAAACGTCGAGCGACGCACGGATTCGCCCAGCGCGCCGCTCAGTTCGGCCGCGATCAGCTTGTGCAGATCGCGCGGCGTGGACCACACCGAACCCGCGCCCACCAGGAACGAGTAGTCCTGGTGCGGCGCGCGTACGATGCGACCGGGCTCGGGCACATAGCTGAGCGCGCAGTGCGCGGTGTCGGTGTGCGCGTACGGATGGAACGAGCTGGTCATGGCCAGCGGCCGGAACAACCGCTCGGTGAGCAGCTCCCCATAGCTCTTGCCGCTCGCCAGCTCGAGCACGCGCGCGAGCACCGAGAACCCGCCCGAGCTGTAGGACTCGCGACTGCCCGGCGGGAACTCGAGCCGCACGTGCTTCGCGAACTCGACCATGTCGGCGGCCGTGTGCGGCACGCGCTCGTCGGCGTCCTGCGTGACGCGATGCGGGATCCCGGAACGATGCTGCAGCAGCATGCCCACGGTGATGCTGTCGCCATTCGGGAAGTCCGCGATCCACTTGGAAAGCGGATCCGACATGGCCAAACTGCCTTCATCGAGCAGTTGGATGGCGACCGCCACGGTCATCGGCTTGGTGATCGAAGCGATGTTGAAGCGCGTCGCGGGCGTGTTCCGCTGCTTGCGCTCGGCGTCGGCCCAGCCCCACGACCTCTCGAGCAGCACATGGTCCTGGTGCGTGACCAGGAGATTGCCCGACAGTAGCCCCGCGTCGGCGAACGCGCGGGCCCACGCGTCGAGCTCACGCCCCAGCCGGGCGGCGTCCACCACGGCCCCCGCGCGGGCGGGAAGCGCGGGCATCGCGCACATCAAGAGCATCAACAGCCAGCGGCGGGCTCGGGTGTCGTGCATCGCGGCCCTCGGGGGTTCGGGTATCGGCGTCTCGTTCCGGAGCATCGGATCGCTCCGATACTGGGACACGCCCGGCGACTCGAACGTTGGGGCTTCCAGCGCCCGGAACCGCGCCACGCCCGACCAACGCGGCCGCGCCGCGCCCACCGCGCCGCGACCGGGGGACGAGCGCGCGGGCGGGCGGTGGCTCGCGAACCCGAGCAGGTGTGGCTTCTTCACACCACGCACGCGCACCCCATCGGCCTTGGCGCCGGCACGGCCGTTGGGCCCGCCTCGCCGCACTGCGACCGAGCCGGACCTGTGTGCGAACGGTGGATCGCGGCCGTCACGACCACCCCGCATTACAACGGCAGTGCAAGTTCGAACGAGCGCCGCCGCCGAGGGACATCCGCGTGCACGCAGTTGCGAGCAACCGCGTGCCGGACCGCCCGCGAATGCCGGGCTCCCGTCCACTGGGTACGGAAGGCTGCAAGTTCGGGGCCATGCAGCGGGGCAGGTGCCGGCGTGCGGGTAGCCCCAGAGTCGAATCGCAGCGGGTCAGCGGGCGGCGAAGCAGGATCCGCTTGCAAGCTTGCCGATAAACGCATAACCTATCGGTAATATGTCAGGCTCGACCACATGAACCGTAGCGACCGCTTGGACCGCATCTTCTTCGCACTCTCGGACCCCACGAGGCGTGCGCTCATGGCGCGTCTCACCGCGGGGGCCACGTCGGTGCTCGAACTGGCGCGTCCGTTCCGCATGACCCAGCCGGCCATCACCAAGCACCTGCGCGTGCTGGAGGCCGCCGGGCTGGTGAGCCAGTCCAAGCTGGCGCGGCAGCGGCCGCGGCGGCTCGAGGCCGTGGCGCTGGCCGAGGTCGAGGAGTGGCTGGAGCCCTGGCGCAAGTACATCCGCGCCGCGATCAAGAAGGGAGCAGCGCATGGGTGACTCGAAGCCGCGCGCGAGCGCAGGTCGTGTGGCGCTGGCCGTGTTCACCGGGCTCGTGACCGTGGTGGTGTTGTCCACGGCGGTCGACGGCGTGCTGCACGCCACGCAGGTGTTCCCGGGCATCGGTCAGCCGATGGCCACCTCGCTCTGGTGGCTGGCCATTGCCTATCGCGCCGTGTTCACGGTGGCGGGCGGCTGGGTGGCGGGCCGTCTGGCCCCGCTACCGCCCATGCGCGCCGCGGGCATCCTCACCGCGCTCGGAACACTTTTGGGCCTTGCGGGCTTGGCGCTGGCGCGCGCCAAGCCCGAGTTGGGCCCCGAATGGTACGCGTGGGCGATCGCGCTCACGGGTCCGCCCTGTTCATGGTTGGGCGGAATGCTCGCCGCCCGCGATTCCCGAGGAGGTTCCCGATGAAGTTCCGACGCATCACTCCGTTTCTATGGTTCGAAGGCCGCGCCCTGGACGCGGCCAAGTTCTACTGCCGCATCTTCAAGAACGCCCGCGTGCTGAACAGGTCGAGCATGGGCGCCACCATCGTGCTCGACGGCCAGGTGTTGCACGTGCTCAACGGACCGCGCATGGAAGCCTTCAGCAGCGCCGTGTCGATGTACGTGGAGTGCAAGGACCAGAAAGAGGTCGACTACTACTACTCCCGCCTGCTCAAGGGCGGCAAGCCGTCGCGCTGTGGCTGGCTGCAGGACAAGTTCGGCATGTGGTGGCAGATCATCCCCACCGTGCTGCCGCAGGTGTTGAACGGCAAGGACCGCGTGGGCTCGCGCCGCGCACTCGAAGCCATGAT
>JBEBGT010000634.1:0-2119 GCA_040081365.1 Candidatus Eiseniibacteriota bacterium
TCATCTGGCAGCTCGGCGAGGTGAGCCGCTTGGTGGTGGCGTGGCTCGTGAGTGCCGAGGCCGAGGACCCCGCCGACGCCGAGGCGCGCTTCCTGGAGGCGTTCCAGGCGCAATACGGCGCGTTGCCGTTCGCGAACCTACCGGGCGAGACGGACGACACCGACGATGCGGGCGACGACGCGGACGCGGTTCGCTGATCCGCCGGTCACACCGATCACCCGGCGGCGACGTGAGGCGTATCCGGGGGGCGCCGTTCCGAGAACGGGCCCGGCCCGGACCGCGCCGTGGATGGACGCACGGCGCGTACCCCAGCGCCGGAGGTTCGTCATGAAGCGCACGCTCATCGCGCGACTGGCTCTGTTGGCCACTCTGACCACTGTCTTCTCGCTGCCGGCGTCCGCCGACGAATCGAGTTGGCGCCCGTTCCTCCAGGGGAAGAACGGCGAAGCGCCGTTCCCCGAGGATCCCAAGGGGCTCAAGGACAAGGAGTGGCTGCAGGTCGGCTACACGCCCTATACGGGCTTCAAGCCGCGCCTGGCCGTGGTGATGTCCGAGGAGAAGCAGTCGGCTCCGGGGCAGTACTCGAGTGAACTCGCGCAGGTGATCGCGAGTATCTACGGGCAGGAAGCGCAGGGCACGAACCCGCTCAACCACATCGAGGACATGGTGCGGCAGGCGCTGGGGAACACCCACCGCTTCACCATGCTCGAGCGCACCACGGCACAGGACGACGTCATCGCCGAGCAGGATCTGGGGGCCTCGGGCCGCGTCGACCGCAAGTCGGCACCCGCGATCGGCAAGCTCAAGGGTGCCGACTACATCGTGAAGGCCACGGTCATCGAGCTCAACCCGCAGAAGGAGTCCAAGGACATCGGTGTGCTGGGCGGCATGCTCGGAACGCGCGGGTTGGGGATCGGCAGTGTGGGCATCTCGGGCAAGGTCGCGTTCTGCCGGCTCAATGTCCGGCTCGTGGACGCCACCACGGGTGTGGTGCTCGAAGGCGCCGACCTCACGGTGGACGGCACGTCGAGCGCGAGCGGCTTGAACCTGGGCCTGGGCGGTCTGGGGGGCGTTGGCGGCAATCTCGTCGGTGGAGTTGGCGGGCTCACCAAGAAGAAGGCCGCGTCGATCTCGGATGCAATGAGCGCGTGCGCCAACAAGGGCGCCTACTTCGGGGCCCGCAATCTGGAGCAGGTGCCCTGGAGCGGTTCGGTGGCGGACGCCAGCGGCGGCCGGGTGATGATCAACGCCGGTGCGAACATCGGACTCAAGGCCGGCCTGGAGTTGGAAGTGCTCTCGAAGGGCGAGGAAGTGAAAGACCCGGACTCGGGCGAGAGCCTGGGGTTCCAGACCAGTGCGCTCGGCCGAGTGCGGATCGCGGACGTGCAGGAGAAGTTCTCGACCTGCGAGATCGTGCAGGGTTGCCAGGGGGTGAAGCGCGGCGACGTCGTGAAGCTGGACCCGCGCAAGCACTAGCGAGCTGGCTGCACGTCGGGATCACGAGCTCCGGGCGGGGACTCCCCACTGCCCGGAGCTTCTCGTGGTCCCGCGACGAGAGCTCGCCGGCGGCGAGGCCCCTCGCTTCAGCGCGTGAGCGCCAGCCGCTGCATGCTGAACGTGTCGCCCGCGTGCAGCCGCACGAAGTACAGGCCGGCCGGGAGCGCACGCCCGGCGTCGTCGCGACCATCCCACAGGCAGTCGTGCGGCCCCGCACTCTCGGCTCCGCGCCGCAGCGCGCGCACGCGGCGGCCGCTCGCGTCCAGCACATCGAGCCGCACGTCGATCGCGGCCGCGAGGGAATAACGCAGCCGGGTGAGGCCGTGCATCGGCGACGGCGCTGGCGGAGCCAGGCGTGTGTCGGCGAGTGGTGTTGCGAACGGTGCCACGCCGACGATCGCGGGGTCGAAGTCGAGGCACCAGCCGCCGCTCATGCTGCCGCCGCCGTTGCCGCCCGTGTCATCGGCGATGTACAGGCTCCACGTGCCGTTGCCGAGCGAACCGATGGCCGAGGCGAGCGTGGATGAGCCGAGCGGCGCGGCGGCCAGGTACGGCGCCACCGGCGCGGGCAGCGGGAACGCCACGGAGGTGTATGCGCGCGGCCGCCAGTGCCCGCTCGTGA
>JBEBGT010000635.1:0-2117 GCA_040081365.1 Candidatus Eiseniibacteriota bacterium
CGCGGGCGTCAACTGGCTCAACGTCACCGACGCCATGCCCACATCCTCGATGGGCGCTCTGGCCATCGACCCCGCCCAGCCCACGACCATCTTCGCCGGTACGGGCGAGGGGAACTTCGCCAACCACTCCCGCTACGGGCTCGCCGCCAGCGTGTGGACGGCCAGCCCCGAGGCGGCACGCGAACTGGCCCGGTCGCTCGAAGTCGGGGGCGTGTTCGTGAACGCCACCGTGCGTTCCGACCCGCGCCTGCCATTCGGGGGCGTCAAGCTCTCGGGGCATGGCCGCGAGCTCGGCTGCCACGGCATCCGCGAGTTCGTGAACGCGAAGACCGTCTGGCGCGCCTAGCCCAGGACCGCACGGGACGGCGGAGCCGGGGGCCGCAGGCCGCGCCATGCCGCTCGGCCTCGCCCGCTGTGTGGCTGCGCCGATCGATCGCCCCGCCCCACGCGTCGGGCCATGGAGGCTCGGCGCGGACAGAAATGCGAAGTCCCGGCGCCCCGTTCCGGGGTGCCGGGACTTCGCGTGACGCTCGAGGTTCGCGTACTAGTTGATGGTCGTCGGGGACAGGCGGCCCAACTCGATGCGGGCCTGCAGCTGGAAGCTGGAGTCCGGGAACTCGTCGAGGATGCGCTGGTAGCGCTGCTTCGCCTGGTCGGGCTTGCCCGCGGCCACCATGCAACGCGCCGAGGCGAACAGCATCTCGCCACTCGACTCGCGGTCGAACACGCCCACGAGCTTGTCGTAGTGGGTCGCGGCCTCCGCGAACTTGCCGTCGCTCTCGAGCGCGTAGCCCAGGCTGCGGCGCACGGCGTCGGCCACCAGACCCGAGCCGTTCTTCTTCAGGTACTCCTGGTAGTCCGCGATGGCGTCCTTCCAGTTGCCGCGCCAATAGGCGTCGTCGCCCGCGATGCGCAGCGCGTCGGTGCCGCTCGGCGTGCCACCGAACTGCTTGGCGACGTCCTTGGCGATCGTGCGCGAGCGCTCGTAGTCCGCGCGCCAGAACAGGTCGTTGGCTTCGGCCAGCTTCTCGGACGCCGAGTTCTCCTGGCGCGCCTGACCGGACTTCCAGTAGTAGGTGCCGACGCCGGCGGCGACGACGACCAGCAGCGCGATGAGCACGGTCTGGCCGTAACGCGACCAGATGCCCTGCGCCTGATCGAGCAGCTCCGCGCCCGGATCGTCCATCACGGACTTCTTACCACTGGTTTCCAGCGACACAGCGAACCTCCCGAACGAGACCAGTACCACGACTGCCGAAGATGGGTTTCACGCCCCGCCGGTGGGACCCACAGGGCGCAAGGACACAGGACTTTACGAGTCGCGGCTCCCGAGCGTCAAGCCGGGGCGCAGGCCGCGCAGCAGGCCGTCCCCCGGGCCCGCACCAGCATCTCGGCGGGCTCGCCGCAGGTGGGGCATGGCGGCAGCGCGGGCCGCCCGCGCGCCACGTCGACGGCGGCCTTGAGTTTCACGTGCATGGCCCCCGAGCGCAGCTCCTGTTCGATCGTGGCCACGGGCCACGACCACTCCTCGATGCCCCACAGCCGCACCTCGGTGCGCATCTCCCAGCGGTGCCGGACCTCGGCCGCGCGCCGCTCCCACTCCAACTTGAGCGAGGTGGCGTCGCCGTGCTCCAGCTCGTGCTCGTCGTGTCCGGCACGGCGGCGCTGGCGCTCTTCCTCTTCCTCGATGCGCGCGGCGAAGAACGCGCCCAGCCGGTCGAGCTCGTCGTCGCGCAGCCGGCCCACGGACACGGTCCACTCGGCCTCGCGCTCCTCGGCCAGCGCCTCGAGCGTGCCGCGCGCGGCCATGAGCCAGCGCTCGCGCAGCTCGGGCCCGAGCTCCTCGGGCATCTGGTACAGCCCTTCGCGCGGGCGCACCTCGGTGACCTGGGCGGCCTGCACGCGCTCCAGCACTTCGCCGCCCTCACCCACCAGCACCACCCACTGCTCCTGCCAGGGCAGTCCGCCCCAGCGCGTGATCACGGCATGGAACGCCACGCGGCGCTCGTAGTGCACGGGCCCCAGGCGGGGCGGGCCCCAGGTGAAGCCGCGCACGCGGCACACGCTGGCGATGCCGTCCGCGGGCGCGCCGGGGATCCGGGCGAGTGCCGTGCGGC